>CADCQP010000064.1 GCA_902803535.1 uncultured Bacteroidia bacterium
AAGCAGGGATGCGAAGATTGTCGCTATTTTCTGAAATGTCTGTTTCATATGCATGTTGTTTTAGTGCATCACCATCCCGGGTTCTGATAGAAACCTTTGTACATCTTAGTGTATTTCACCTGGATGGGCAGCCAGTTCATCTTCGGGGATGAAGCTACCCTGGTAATGATGACCCTCTCCCTGATATTGACAGGCTTGCCTGTCGCGGGATCACGGTCGAAATCGATGCAGGTCTTGTCAAGATACCTCGGGTCAGCAATCCTGTTCCAGCGGCGAAGGTCATCGAAGCGCTGTGCCTCCATAAGGAGTTCGACAGCACGCTCGCGGACGATCTGCTCGAAGAAGGTCGCCTTATCGGAGGTGTACTTGGAAGGAAGAGGTGGGATTCCGCACCTTGCACGGACAGCCTCGAAAGCCTCAACTGCAGTCTTGGAATAGGTAGAAGCCTTTGCGGACGGGCCACCACCTGTCATCCAGTTAACTGCCTCAGCATACATCAGATAGACATCAGCCATCCTGAGGTAGGGGCAATGGGCCTCGAGCTTGTTGGCGAAGTTGTTGTTGAAGTCCTTGCCCAGGCCGTTATACTTGCGGTAATAGTAACCGGTATCGCTTCCTTTTCCAAAGGATCCACCATTACGATGGTAACCGCCATTATAAAGTTCTGCATAGTGGTTGTGAGCAGGAGGATCAAGGGCACTGATACGGTCCCCGTCAACTACGACAAGAAGTTCGAAGCGCGGGTCACGGTTGCTCCATGGGTCGGCAGGATCGAATCCGGAATCCGGATCATCGATCGGAAGGCCGTTGGCCATACCGAAGTTCTTTACGATGTTCTGGGTCGGACCCTCGGAAGCGGTTCCGTTCATAGAAAGGGAAGCAGGAACGGTTGCACCCAATGCTGACCACCTGACACGACGGTCATAGTACTGAGAGTTCATGATGACCTCATGTGCTCCTGTACGTGCGTAGTTGGGCATCCAGAATATCTGCTCGTAAGTCGCCCACGGCTCAAGATAGTAATCCCTCTTTGTATCAGAAAGAGTAAGCAATTTACCAAGGGCCTCAGCAGCTTGTTTGCACAGTTCGCCGTCGAACTCGTTCTTGCCGGTGGCTTCCTGATTGAGCATCGGGCTTGCAGCCCACAGGAGGGCCTTGCCCTGGAAACCATATGCAAAGTACTTGTTAATCCTCTGGTTATTGTGTCCGGATGTAGCCTCGCCGGCCGTAGTCCTGTCCCAATGCTCAGGAAGAAGTTCTGCGGCAGCACCGAAATCCTTGGCCATGAGAATGAAACTCTCCTTGGCCGTCAGGCGGTTGTACTCTTCGGTGGTCATGTCCTCGGATGCTCCGATGACATGAGTGATGTATGGCATTCCGCCCCAGTAACGGCAGATTTCGTAATAGAAGAAACCCCTGAAGAAGAGGGCCTGGCCCTTTAGTAGGTTCTTCTCTTCATCAGTACCGATGAACTCATCGTTCTCACCGTCAAGATGCTCCAATGCCATGTTAGCGGCACGTATCGCGTACCATGCATATTCCCATACCCTTTTTTCTCGGCAGGTGATATTAAAAGAATTTGGAGTCTTTCCGAAGAAATAGGTCTCATTTGACCACCAGTTGCCGAGGTCGAAAGCATCCTGGCTATTTGTCAGGTTTTCGTCAGCGAAATTGAAACGGTTCCATGCTCCAGCCTTATCGTAGTTAACGATGCAATTGTACATCTGTTCGACGAAGCCCTGGAACGATGTAAAGTTCCCGAAAACGTCAGCGTCAGCGATGTCGGACGCAGGAGCCTTGTCAAGGTAATCCTCGCAGGAGGTTACAGAAAAGCTCAGCATAAACGTCGCAGCGATGCCAAGTAATATAGTAGTGATCTTTTTCATATCGCAATCCATTTTAGAATGAGAGGTCGATTCCAAAGTTCACACGCTTGACCGTAGGATAGGCACCCTGAGTGGCTGATCCGCCGGAATAGGTGTTGCTTCGGTCATCCGGAAGATCGGACCAGAAGAGGAGGTTGTTTCCATTGACGAAAAGCCTCATGTTTTCGCAGTGGATCTTCTTCAGGAAGCCGAAGTTCTTGAAGGTGTAGCCGAGCTCGACGGTCTGCAGACGCACTGAGGATGCATCGTACAGATAGTAGTCTCCAGTGAATTCACCTGAAGTCTTCCACCTCGGCACGAAAGAAGAGCCATTCGGATTCTCCTTGGACCAGAAGTCATGGACATGTCCGAAGACAACGTCATAGTCGCTCTGGAAGTTGTTGAAACCGATGTAACGGTTGCAGTTGTTCACCCCGTAGAACTGGATCATAAAGTTCCAGCCCTTCCAGCTTGCTCCAAAGGAGAGGGAACCAGTGTTTTCCGGAACTCCGGAATAGCCAACAGGAGGAGTGTCCTCGGACGACTTGATGAGACCGTCGGCATTGAAATCGACGATATCATAGTAACCGGGAAGCTTAGCAGCATCATTGTTCTCCTGGGGAATGCTGGCGTACACCTCGTCCCAGTTCTTATACATGCCTGCGGAAAGCTCCTGGCGAGTCTGCCCAATCTTGTAACCCTGCTGTTTCAAATAGAAGAACTGCAGCTGCGGATCATCGCGGAACAGGATTTCATTCTGGTTGTGGTTGTAAGTTGCCTTAGCCCAGAGGAAGAGATCCTTGCCAATCTGCTTGTTGACACCGAGTTCAATTTCGTAACCTTTGGAATTGACGCTACCGAGGTTGGCACTGGCAGCTGTCGCACCATAGAATACGGGTATTGAACGGGCGGAGCCAGGCATGAGGATGTCACGACGCTGCTCCGTGAAGTAGTCGAAGCTGAAGGTGATGAGGTCCTTCCATGCGCTGAGTTCGACACCGAAGTTCTGCTTGGTAGCGGTTTCCCAGTGAACGTCCGGGTTGCCGACAGAGGCCTCCCTGTAAAGGTTGTACACACTGTTCGTATCGTCGTTCTTACCAAGCTTAGCCTTACTTGTGGTAAAACCGTACTGTGACTGATAGAGCCAGCGGGTACTGGAGACATTGTCGTTACCGACCCTACCCCAACTGTAACGGAACTTGACCTTGTTCAGCCAGTCAACCTTGAACCAGGGCTCGTTGGACATGTACCAACCGAGGGCAACTGACGGGAAGAAAGCGAAACGGTAGCCGGGACCGAACTGCTCGGAACCGTTGTAGGCAGCATTGACCTCAACGAGATAGCGGTTGGCGTAATCGTATGTAATACGGCCGATCCAGTCCTCACGGTATGAGGGGAAAGTAGAACCTTGAGCATACTGTTCCCTCTTGAACACAGCCATT
>CADCQP010000065.1 GCA_902803535.1 uncultured Bacteroidia bacterium
ACAAGCTCATCATGGATCTGCAGCACCATCCGGCTCCTCAGCCCTGCCTCTTCAATCCGCCTGTCCACATTAATCATAGCAAGTTTTATGATGTCGGCGGCGGTTCCCTGAATCGGGGCATTGACGGCATTTCGCTCCGCAAGGGCCCTGAGGGTGGCATTGCGTGTGTTGATGTCCGGGATATAGCGCCGTCTTCCGAACAGGGTCTCTACATATCCGTCCTTCCTCGCTTTTTCCAGCGTCGAATTGATGAAGGACTGGATGGAAGGGAATGAGTTGAAATAGTCTTCAATGATCTTCTTGGCTTCGCTCCGGCCTATGTGGAGCCTCTCAGCCAGGCCGAAAGAAGAGATGCCGTACATGATCCCGAAATTCGCGGTCTTCGCAATGCGCCTCTGGTCGGGTGTGACCTCCTCCATCGGGGTGCCGAATATCTTGGAGGCGGTAGCCTTGTGGACGTCCGTCCCCTCATTGAAGGCAGTGACCATATGCTCGTCGCGGCTGAAATGGGCCATGACCCTCAGTTCGATCTGCGAATAATCAGCGGAAAGAAGCAGGCCCTGCGGGGTAGATGGTACGAAGGCCTTGCGGATTGTCCTGCCCCTCTCGGTGCGGATGGGGATGTTCTGCAGGTTCGGGGCCGAGGAGCTAAGTCTTCCGGTTGATGTAAGTGCCTGGTTGAAAGTTGTATGCACCTTTCCGTCAACGGGGCTTATCCATTTCCCGAATGGCTCGATGTAGGTAGAGAGAAGCTTCCTGACCGTCCGGTACTCCAGGATCTCATCGATTACAGGACTCTTGTCCCGCAATTTCAGAAGCGTGTTTTCATCGGTCGGGTAGGCTCCGCGGGAGGTCTTGCGCATCTTGGGATCCAGCTTCATCTTGTCGAACAAGGCCTGGCCAATCTGCTGTGGAGAGCTGACATTGATGTCCGGTTCACCTGTGATCTCGCGGACCCGGGCCTCCCGCAGGTTCATCTCCCTGCGGAGTTCATCGGAGAAATCCTGCATCGAAGACAGGTCCACCCTGACTCCGGCCCTTTCCATCTTCCCAAGTACTTTTGCCAGAGGCTCCTCAATCCTGTCATAGAGATCCACCACACCCTCTTCCTGCATCTGGGCTGTAATCCTGTCAGAGACCATCAGGATGGCCGCAGCTTCTTTCGAGCGGTTCTTCTCCTGTGGCTCAGGGACATCGGCAAAGAGGTCTCCAGTTACTGCATTGTCTTCATCCTCTGTCGTTTCCAGGTCAATTCCCAGGTAGGAACGAGCCAGGATATCCAGCTGGTGGCTCTTCTCCGGATCCAGAAGGTAGTGCATCAGAGCCACATCCATGAGCTTGCCCCGGAGTGCGATCCCAGCCCTTGAAAGCTGGTTGAGCTGGAGCTTGAGGTCGTAGCCGTACTTCGTCACAGCCGCATCTTCAAGCACCGGCCGGAACTCCTGCGCACTTGATTTAGAGACGATGTATCCTCCTCCATGAGGGCAGCACAGGATGACGGAAGTCACATCCGAGAATATGTCTGGGGAGACTGCTTCGGTAATGACTGCGCAGCGTCCGGCACTCCTGGCGGCTTTCATGAGCATGCCGGGTGAAACTTCTTCTATCTCGAGTTTCACCGTCGGTTCTGTCTTCTCCTTCTTATGAACTCCGGATATGTATCTTTCCAGTGAAGGGAATTCATATTTGTTGAAAATGTCCGCGATGGCCGGCGACCACTCCATGTCGAGCGCCATTTCTTCTTCCGTGGTCTCCAGCGGGATGTCGGTCTTGATGGTCACCAGTTCATGGCTCAGGGGCATATGCTCCCGTGCCTCCTCGAACATCGCTTTCTGTCTTGGGGGCAGCTCGTCAAGGTGGGCGTAGATCCCTTCGACGCTTGAGTACTTCGCGATCAGTTTACCCGCGCCTACCTCTCCGACTCCCTTGACGCCGGGAACATTGTCCGAAGCATCTCCGCATATGGCGAGCATCTCGATGACCTGGGAAGGCCGTTCGATGCCGTATTTCTCACATATCTCTTTGACCCCCAGGACCTCGCTCTCATTTCCGGATTTGCCTGGCTTGTACTGGAATATGTGCTCTTCCACAAGCTGGCCGTAGTCTTTGTCCGGGGTCACCATGTACACGTCGAAATCCCCTCTGGCCGCGCACCTCTTTGACATCGATCCTATGACGTCGTCCGCCTCGAATCCCTTGACCATCAGGACAGGGATGTTCAGTGCGGCAACTATCTCCTTGAGCGGGTCGAGCGCATCGATTATCAGCTGGGGAGTTGGGGGGCGGTTGGCCTTGTACTCGGCGTACATCTCATTGCGGAATGTGCCTCCTGGGGGGTCGAATGCCACTGCGATGTGTGTAGGCTTCTCCCTCTCAATCAGTTCCAGAAGGTACTTGGTGAAACCGTAGAGGATGGAAGTGTCCGCTCCCTTGGAGTTCACCATAGGGCGGCGCAGGAAGGCATAGTACATCTTGAAGACGAGGGCATGCCCGTCTATGAGGAATAATTTGTTCATATGTGGTTCAAAGATATGAAACTTTTCCTGAAAATGTTTCAAAAAGTTTCATATATGGAGACAGCGTAAATATCTCATCCACATATGCAAGAGCATCGTGGATGTCATGGGTGGAGAAAATCACGGTGGCCCCGGTTTCACGTGTGAGGCGCCTGAGAGTTTCAAGTACCATCTGCCTGCCGTCCGGGTCCAGGAATGCCGTCGGCTCGTCCAGGAGGATGTTGCCAGGCCGGCGTACCAGTGCTGCTGCTATGCAGGCTTTCTGGAACTGACCGTCGCTTATGCGGGAAATGTCATCGGATGCTATGGCGTCCAGGCCGAGAAGCTCAAGACTTTCCTTAAGTTTCGCTTCTCCGGAGGGATTCAGCCGCCAGGCCCAGCCGCTCTCGGCGTACATTCCTGTCCTGACGAAATCCCTGACAGTGAATCCCTTGATCTTCGGGATGTGGGTCGGGACCATCACCGTACTTCCCTTGACGATGAGCCCGTGCCCGGTGGCGGTGGAGCCTTTGCTCCCGGGAATCGGGATAAGGCCGGCAATGGTGCGCAGCAGTGTGCTCTTGCCCGTGCCGTTGGCCCCGCAAAGAAGGATGCATTCCCCCTGGGGAGCATCGAAGGATATGCCTTCCCGGATAACCTTCTGCCCGTAGCCTATGGATATGTCCTTTGCAGTGATCATTTCTTCAGGAGGATGAAGATTACTACCGGGATGCCTATCAGGGCCATTGTGCTTCCCACCGGCAGGGGAGTGCCCCAGACATGGGACAGGATGTCGGCGCAGAGGCTCATTGCGGCTCCGGTCAGCATGCACAGAGGCAGGATGACTGAATGCCGTGATGTCCTTGCGAGGGCCCTGGTGATGTGGGGAGCGACGATCCCCACGAAGCCCAGGGGGCCGCAGAAAGCCGTGACGGCACCTGTTACCAGACAGCATCCTGTCAGGGACAGGTTCCTTGTCAGGGCGGTGTCGTTTCCTGCCAGGGATGCGTATTCTTCACCGAAAAGAGACAGGTCCAGGCCCTTGGATACTGCCAGGGCAATGCATATGCCTGCCGCAAGCGCCGCTGCCATGGTCCATTGCGCCGTTGCACCTGTAGTGGTGAAGCTCCCGGCAGACCATCCGTAAAAGGCCTTTAGACTCTCTTCGGAGGTGGAATATTCTATGATAGAGATGATTGCACTGAAAATAAAGCCCAGCATGACCCCGAACACCAGCAAGGTCGTAGTGCTCTTGATGCGTGAGGAGATGCCGATTATCAGTATCGTGGTAAGGACGGCCCCGGCAAATGCGGCGGCTGTTACGGGGATCCCGGACAGGAGGGCCCCGCCTGCTGTGACGGCGGTGCCGGTGCTGGCCGTAGCTATCGCGGCCCCGAGTCCGGCTCCTCCGCTGATCCCCATGATGTGGGGGTCGGCCAGGGGATTGCGGAACAGGGCCTGCATCTGGGTTCCGGCCAGGGAAAGAGATGCTCCCGCGAGGATCGCAACGAGGATCCGCGGGGCACGGAGATGCCACAGGACTGTCCTCGAGAGTTCTGAACCGTCAAGACGCACCTGCCCGGTGAAGGCGTCCGCGGCGGCAAGTGCCACCACGAGGAGGGCTCCCAGGAAGAAAAGCATATGGATGCGTCTTGTCATCGGGGGAGGTCAGGGCCTGTCCGTATCTACCAGGCAGAGGTCCAGGCCTTCGGCAATGGCTTTCTTGTCGAGATTCTGGCCGATGAAGACCAGTTTCTGCATCCTGTCGCCCCAGACGGGGTCCCAGTCCCTGTCGAGCGCAGGATTGAGCCGCCTCATTTCCTTGATCTTTTCCTCTGGCATGGTAGCATACCATTGCCCGGCGTTGCTGAGGTTCTTCTGGATTCCGGCCTGCTCGAAGAGGCAGCATTTTTCAGGCTGGTCTGCGAACCAGCATATGCCTTTGGCCCTGATTACAGATGAGGGCCACTTCTTGCTTACGAACCAGTCCAGCTTGTTGATGTCGAAGGGTTTGCGGCGGAAATAGACATATGTTCCGATCCCGTATTCGTCCGCTTCGCCTTCTTCCTCGTTGTGGGGCTCCTCTTCTTCGATGGCCTGGATCCATGCTGCGGAAGTGGCTACCTTGTCGAAGTCGAACTTCCCGGTGCCGATGATTTCGTCAAGGTCAACGTCGCAGAAGTCGCATTCGATGATCTGTGCGCCCGGATTCAGCTGGTTTATGACCGAACGGACACGGCCGAGTTCTTCGGGACGTATGGTTGAGGCTTTGTTGAGGAGGACTGTATTGCAGAACTCAATCTGCTGGATGATAAGGCTCTCCAGGTCGTCTTCGTCGAAGTTGCGAAGGGGAAGGGTGTCCCCGCAGCTGAATTCATTCTGCATGCGGAGGGCATCCACTACGGTTACTATGTTGTCCAGTACCGGCTCGTACTGCCCGTCGCTGTACTGGGGGCCGAGCTGCGGGAAGGAACATATGGTCTGTGCGATGGGGACCGGCTCGCATATCCCGCTCGCCTCTATCACTATGTAGTCGAAGCGTCCGGTGCGGGTGATCTCGTTCAGCTGCTCGATGAGGTCCATTTTCAGCGTGCAGCATATGCATCCGTTCTGCAGGGCTACGAGATTGTTGTCTTTCTGTGCTACGATGCCGCCTTTTTCGATCAGGTCGGAGTCTATGTTGACCTCTCCGAGGTCGTTTACTATTACGGCGAAGCGTATCCCGCGCCGGTTGTTAAGGATCCTGTTTACAAGTGTTGTCTTTCCGCTTCCAAGGTATCCGGTAAGTAACAGTACCGGAATTTCTTTCTTCTGTGTCATGTCTTTGTTATTTCAGGTTTGAACGGACCGGTATGAAGGCGATCAGCCAGCCGATCAGGGCTACTGCGGCTGCCGTCAGGATGACGTCGGTCCATTGTATGATTACGGGGTAGGATGTCACCATGAAGTTCCCGGGCATCTTGATGAAGCCGAAGCGCTGCTGGAGCAGCGCGAAACCCACTCCCAAGACTATTCCCGCCGCCAGGCCGAGGAGGGATATCATCCATCCTTCCAGCACGAATATGCGCCTGGTCAGGGGGAGAGGGGCGCCGAGGGACCTCAGGGTGCCTATGTCTTCTTTTTTCTCGATGATGAGCATGGTCAGCGAGCCGAAAATGTTGAAGGCGATGATGACGACGACGAAGATGAGGATAAGCCATATGGCCAGTTTCTCGTAGCGCATCATCTTGTAGAGAGCCGCGTTCTGCTCGATCCTGGTGGAGACCTTGAATCCGTCGCCAAGGCGTGACTGCAGCTCGGAGCGGAATGATTTCGCAGCCTTCTGGCTCAAGCCGCTCCTCAGGCGGATTTCTATGGCGCTGACCTCATCTTTGTAGCCCATCAGTTCACGCATCGTCTCCAGCGGAAGGATAACGAGGCTGGCGTCTATCTCGGAATTAATTGAGAATATGCATGATGGCTTTATGTCTACGGATTTGATGGATGCAGCCGGGTTGGAGAGGGAGATCGCCTGGTCCCGGATCGGGAAATGGATCCTGGCCTTTGTCAGGAATGCCGGGTTGGCTCCAAGGCTGTAGGCGACTCCGGCGCCCATTGCACACAGCGGGACCTGCCCCCTGCGGAGGAGGAACTGACCCGCTGTAACGTGGTCTGCGATCGGGCTTTCCTCTTCAT
The DNA here is from genome assembly GCA_902803535.1 of uncultured Bacteroidia bacterium. Taxonomy (GTDB): domain Bacteria; phylum Bacteroidota; class Bacteroidia; order Bacteroidales; family UBA932; genus Cryptobacteroides. The sequence goes on from CADCQP010000065.1 coordinate 6,171, forward strand.
AGACGGCATCTACACCCTTTGCCTTTGCGACGCATTGCTGCTGGTCGTAGCTGATGAAGACGTTTTCCTCTATCACGCTGCTCATGTTGAAGACTTCATCCCTGTCATAGACCCATGCGAAGATGGAACTGTCAGGAACAAAGGACTTTCCTATGACCGGTACGACTTTCAGGTCGGGGGCTGTCTCGCTCAGGGACTGCCTGACCAGGGAGTCGAATCCGTTATAGACTGAGAGCACTATGATGAGCGCGGCCGTCCCAATCGCCATACCTACAGCGCTGATGGCTGAGATGATGTTGATTACGTTGTGGGACTTGCGTGCAAAGAGGTATCGTCTCGCTATGAAAAAGGGCAGGTTCATTCTTGCATCTCGCTTATTCCGCCCATCCGGTGATGAATAGATTGATAAGGGGCCTCGAAGGGCAGTTTGTGGTCAGGGCGACTATGATAAGGGTCTCGCCTTTGGGCAGGCCGGACGTGTTGATGTGCATCCGGATCTTTCCCTTGCCGCCCGGGGCGACCTTTGGCAGTCCGCCTGTCAGGGTGGCATTCGGAGAGTCGCTGTCGGCCTTGTAGATTATGAAGTCGCTCTTGCCCTCGTTGGTGAATTCGAATTCTGCATCGAACTGTGTCCCGATCCTGAACTTGTTCATGGAGAACGAACTGGTCTTGAATTCGGGAAGGGACGCGTTCTTTTTCTGCGCGTCGGTCCATCCTGTGAAGTTCTCTCCGGTCATCGCCCATATGTCCAGTTTCTTCCCGGTCGGCGCCCCGTTCACAACCACCTCGGCGTAGTAGTGGTTCTTTCCCCAGCGGCTCCTGTCGGCTGTGATCGTCCATGTGGCCTTGGCTGTCTTCTTCCCGGCTACGGGGTTAGGGGAGGAACTGATGGCCAGTCCGGGGGAAACATTCCTGAATGAGACAGTTGCGTTTGTCTTGCCGAGGTTGGCCAGTGTGAACTCACCGCTTCGTTTCTGCCCCTGCCTCAGGTTGCCGGCCTTGATCACCATCTCCTTGAAACCGACCTGCCCAGCCCTTTCGGGGTAGCTTTCTTCCAGTGAAAGTTTCTTCTCGCTGGCTACTCCCTTGAGCCTCAGGACTACCGGCTGGGTCATGGATGAGAAATAGACTGTCAGGGTCTTCTCGAACGGATAGGGCCCGTCCTCGTTCTGATAGACAACGTGAATGTTGCCGGTCTTGCCTGCCTGGATGGGCTCCCGGGTCCAAGTCACGCCGGTACATCCGCATGATGAACTTACTGTGTAGATGGCGATAGGCTTTGAGCCTGTGTTGGTTACGGTGAAGTCGCAGGCCAGCGGGCCGTCGGAGAGGAGGACGTCCCCGAAGTCATGGACGGTCTTGTCGATGCGTATTCCGCCGCCGAGGTCCGTCTGGGCATATGTGGATGCTCCCAGGACCATGAAGGCGACGATTGCGAGCCATATTTTTCTAAATGGTACCATTATTGTAAATCTCAACGACAATATAGCAAATTTTCCGCCAAAACTTGAGATTTCGAATATATTGACTACATTTGCAGCCACGAAACTAAACTAAAAACAATAAGCAATGGTTTACAAGATCAACGAAGAAGATTGTGTCGCATGCGGCACATGCCAGGGTGAATGCCCCAACGGAGCAATCCTTGAAGGTGATGTATATCGCATCGATCCCGATGCATGCGTAGGTTGCGGTACTTGCGCTGACGCCTGCCCGATGGGCGCTATCCATCCGGCAGAATAATTTTTCTATCCAGTTTAAAAGAGCCGACTCATCTGAGCCGGCTCTTTTTTCTGATGTGAACTGTCAGATCCTTGTGCAGGTTATTGCGGCATCTGGGCGCCGTAGCCTGCGACCTTGCCGAAGAGGTCCTTTGCCTTCTCCCAGGGATACTTATTGCAGTACATGCTCGGACGTACTATCTCCGAACCCTGCTGGTTCAGGCCGAAGAGACGGTTGACCTGGTTGGCTGCAGAGTTGGCGTTGTAACTCCGGGAACTGATGATCTTCAATGTCATGAATCCCTCAAGATATGACTTGTCGATCGCATTGATGAAAGCGTCGTTGCCTTCCGGCATCTCCATGTTCCCCTCATATTTGGGACCGATCTGCTCCGCTTCCTCAATCCTGGCAGCAGGTACGGAAATGGAAGCCACACCGGAAGATGCGATTTCAAGGTCCCTGCGGTTTGCAAAGAAATAGTTGTTGAAGAGGTTGCTCTGCTTGAGGCTTTCCAGTTCCTTGCTGGTCTCGTAGTAAACCCTCTCCACACCGCAGTTGCTGTTGCAGCCGAAAATGTTGTTATAAACATTTATGGTACGGATTCCATTCATGAAACGGAAGCCCTGTCCCATATCTTCAAACACCTTGGTCCGCGTCCAGGTGAAAAGGACGGTATTGTGATGGAAATCCAGGGAGACCTTGTCGATGTCGGAATCCTTGGTGCTGCCCCTTACCTGGCATGCAGAATAGCGGCAGGAGATGAAAATATTGTTGCATATCTCCATATGTCCCTTGCCCATAAGTGCGGAAATACCATAATCGCGGCAGTTGACAAAGATGCAGTTGGAGATGCGCACATTGCCTTCGACATCCATATGCAGGCCATATTCATCTCCGTTTGCATATCCGACCTTGGGGCAGTTGGGAGCACCGTCAGGCTCGATGAAACGCCCGGTCAGCACACCTGTGTTCGGCGTCCCGGTTATCGGGTCGTCAACGTTTGCGGCACAGTAAAGGTTGTTCTCACCAAAGTCAAATACGAATCCGTCGATGACGACGTTTCCTACCGGTCCTGTGTAACCGTAAGGCCTCTTTGCATTGAAATTGAAAAGCGGGGCTATGAATTTCTGGTCCGTAGGCTGGAACTTCGTCACATGCTTGATGACATCCCGCTCGCTGAAGTCCGTGGAATAACCGCCGTAGATGCTGATGAACTTGCCCAGGTCATGGGTGGCATTCCCGAACTTGCCTACTTCGATGTACCCCCTGTCGAGATTTCCGAGATAATTGCCTTCAGCGACGAAAATCTGGTCATTGTCCTCTGCGGTGTCAATGGCTTTCTGCAGGTCTTTCATCGCCGTGGCAGCGGTCAGGCCGTCTGCACGTGCAGAACCGGTGGAAACGCTTACGTAATAAGTCTTTCCCTTGGCGGCAGGGATAGCAGAAGTAACGCTTTTAACGGCGTTGGAAGAAGCATTCGATCCGTTGTTGTCGGTGGTCCCGACAGCATTGTTGACTGCCTTGTTCACTTCAGTCTTTGCCTTTTCCGCAAGGTTTTTAAGGAATCCCTGTGCGGACATTGGCACAGCTGCAATAAGGAAAACTGCCGCTGCCGCGATTAATCTGGATGCTTTCATGGTTGTAAGTGATTAGTGTTCTGACCGTAAAACTACAAAAATTAATTATAAATCACGCCCCTTGTGAATCGGAGGATCACAAGGGGCGCTTTTAAATTGAAATCCCGGTCGGGATTCTTTACTCTTTTTCGGAAGTAGTGCCGGGCCTCTGGACAATCTCGACGAAGTTGCCTGAACCGTAAACCAGGGCGGCGGCAGCCTTGATGTCGTCGGCTGTGAGGGCGTTGACAGCAGCCTCCCATGCCTGGTCGCGGTCCTCACCATAGTAGTAGTTGGAGCGGATGACTGATGACCAGTAAGAGTTGCGCTGGCGGCTCTCCGGGATGTTCTTCTGGAGATTCTTGACCGTCATGTCGAACTCGGAATCGGTCGGGCCCTGCTCGGCGAGTTCCTTGAAGCCCTTGGCTGCAAGTTCGCGGAGATGGTCGGCGGAAGCCGGCTTGCTGTTGAAGGAAATCTGGAGTTCAGCCTTGGGGCTCGGGATCCTGTCAAGGGAAGTGCTGACGCTTGCACCGTAGGTGCCGCCTGCATCCTCGCGCAGGGAGGTTACATACCTCATGTTGAGGATATACTCAACCGCATTGAGTGCGGCGCGGAGTTTCTCCGAGTACTTGGCATCGGCAGTGTAGATGTCGATGACGGTGGTCATCGGTGTCTCCATGTCGGTGGAGAAGACATTGCTTCGGACACCCGGAAGGACGTCGGTCTTGGGATCAACCCAGTCAGAGGCTTTCTTGCCCTTGGGCAGGGAACCGAAATACTTCACTACCAGCGGAGTGATCTCATCTACCTTGAAATCTCCTACGATGATTGCGACTGCACCGGCAGCATCGCTGAAGAGCTTGCGGTAGTCCTTCTCTATGGTCTGGAGATTGGCCTTCGCGACAATTTCGGGGGACACGAACTGCTTGCGGGGGTTGTCACCGTAGGCAGTCTGGTAGAGAGCCTTGTAGAGCGGATAGGTCGGGGTTCCCATGAAGTTGGGAAGGATGGCGTTCAGGGACTTGATGGCAGTGTCATACTCGTTCTGGTCGAAGCGGGGATCAGTGAAGTAGAGGTACATCAGCTGGAATGCAGTCTCAAGATCCTTGACGGTGCTGGTACCGGAGATCCCGTGGAACAGCTCGCTGATGTAGGGACCGACGGTGACGTTCTTGCCGGACAGGGCCTTGGTAATGTCGGTGCTGCTGAATTTGGAAACTCCCTGGTTCCTGGAGAACAGGCTCATGATGTTTTCATCGAAGCTGGGCATGTCCTCGACTGGCAGGATGGAAAGGCCTCCCTTCTTCTCCAGCGAGAACGAGATCCTGTCTTTCTCCCTCTCGGAAGGATAGAGGAGTACGGTAACTCCGTTCTTGAGCACGATTTCCTTGGCGCCGTAGATGGCATCCGCGGTCTTCTTGACCTTGGCCCCCTTGAGGGATGCCGGATCGAGGAGCTCAGTGACAACTGCTTCCTCTGCGTTGGCCTGGATGTCGGAAGCCTTTACCTTGTTGATCACGTCCAGGATCTCTTTCTGGGTCGGATGGCTGAGGCCGGCCTTCTCGGGAGCAGAATAGATGACGACGAGGTTGGAGTCGGTGATGCATGTCTGGGCTGCCTGGTTGACGGCCTGGGCATTGATCATGGGCATGATCTGCTGGACCAGTTCGTACTCGGTGTTCGGGTCCATATATGCGTAGCTGTCGAAAAAGTTCTGGATGAGCGGGCGCACGAATTCCGGATTCTTGCGGGTCTCGGCCTTCTTGGCTGCGGACTCGTAGTAGGAGAGGATGTTGCTCTTGGCACGCTCTACTTCAGCGTCACCGAGGCCGAAACGGCGCATTTTCTCGATTTCAGTGTAGTAGGCTTCGAAGCCGCCGAGGACGTTGTCAGGGGAAAGCCTGACTTCAGCCATGGAGGCCTCGCTGGTCTCGCAGAGATTCCCGATGCCGAAGGAACCGGAAAGGAACGGTGCGTCCGGCTTGGCGGTGATGTCCTCGAAGCGCTCGGCCATGACCTGGCTGATGACGTCTTTCATGATGTCGGTGACCTCGCCTATGATGGTGCTGTTGTAGATCTCAGGCATGGCTTCGCTCAGCCAGAGCATCTCGATGGAGGTTGAGGTGGTCTCCGGGTCGGTGATGATGCCGATCCTGGGCTCTGCGCAACCAGGGACCTTGATGTAGGCCTTCTCAGCCGGATTCTCGGCTGCTGGGATGTCGGCGAAGGTCTTCTTGATGACGTTCTCTACGTAATCCACATCGACGTCTCCGACTACGATGACGGCCTGCTTGTCAGGAGTGTACCATGTCTTGTAGAAGTTCCACAGGCTTTCGGGCTTGAAGGTCTTCAGGTTCTCTTCGCTGCCGATGAGGGTGCAGGTAGCATACTTGCTGTCCGCATAGTAGTAGGGCAGGGAACGCTCGAAGGTCCTCCAGCTGGCATTGCGCCTGGTACGGCGCTCTTCGATGATCACCGGGCGCTCCAGGTCTATCTCCTTCGGGTCGTTGATCACGAAGTGGGAATAGTCGTGGAGGATGAGGATGCAGGTGTCGATGACGCTCTGGCGCACCAGCGGAATGTTGTTGAGCATGTACTGGGTCTCTTCGAAACCGGTTGAGGCATTGACATTTCCTCCGAAGGAAGCTCCGATGCTCTGGAGCCAGTCGATGATGCCCTTTCCGGGGAAGTTCTTGGTCCCGTTGAAGCACATATGCTCAAGGAAGTGGGCGAGACCGTCCTGGTCGGGAGTCTCCTGGATGGCGCCTACGTTGGTGGCGAGGTAGAACTCTGCCCTCTGCTCGGGCAGTGCATTGTGGCGGATGTAATAGGTCAGTCCGTTTTCGAGTTTTCCCTGGCGGACTTCAGGGTCGTTCGGAAGGACCTGGGGCTGTCCCTGGGCAAAAAGAGCCGTTCCTGCGAACAGGAGCGAGACAACCATGATCAATGTTCTTTTCATATTAAAGTCAGATAATGAATTATGTGTGCAAAATAGTATGCAAATATACAGTATTTATTTATCTTTGCATCATAAGGAGAACTTATGTTCGAGGACTCTCGGCTCAAAATCTTTCTGACTGTTGCACGCACGGGAAACTTTACCCGGGCGGCGCGTGAACTCGGCATAACCCAGCCGGCAGTGAGCCAGAGCATAGCCCAATTGGAGAAGGATCTGGGGCGCCAGCTCTTCGAAAGAGGACGGAATGAGGTCTCCCTGACCCGGCAGGGCTTGGTTTTCAAGTCATATGCCGAGAAGATCCAGCACTGGTACGGTGCTGTATCGGACATGTTCGCCACTCTCGGTCCGGGTATCCCGAAGCGTCCCGTGCGCATCATGGCCGGCCAGATGGCGGCAGATTACATATTGCCTCCGGTGCTTCTTGCGCTTAAAGCCTCAAATCCTGAGCTGGATTTCATAATTTCAGCTTATGATGAGCAGCCGGATATCAGCCTGTCCTTATCCCGTCGCAGCGGAGTCCTGGATTTCAGCGGAGAAGTAGTGGGGACAGTACATGCTGCGGCATTCACTTCGAATCCGGCATATGCATCCCTTACAGCCATTGAGACTGCGGGACCAGAGGTGCGCTTCGCTGTCTGGAAGCCGTATCTGCAGTCCCTTCCGCTTGACATCACTTCGCGCATATGCCTTTCGTGCGAGTCGGCGGAGCTGGTAAAACAAATGGTTTCGGCCGAGGCCGAAACCATTGGAATACTGCCGTTTCCGGCTGTCGAGCTATCTGGTTTGCAGGTGCTTCCCGTACCTCTTCCGTCCCTTCAGTGCGACCTTCGGCTCAGGGCAGGGGATTCTCCCCTTGGAAGACGGTTCCTGGAAATACTCTCAGACAGCCTTTGACGGTCTTATTTCTTTTCGTGTACGTCCTTCAGGAAACGTGAGAGAGCCGTAAAGAATTCAGAGCGGTACTCTCCGATCCCGTCACGTCCTCCTGCTCCGAATTCCGAAGTGGTGAATCCCCAGCCGTGTCCTCCCGTGGGATAGATGTGCATCTCGCAGGGCACTTTGTTGTCCACCAGTTTCTGGAAGTACATCAGGCTGTTGCTTACAGGGACAGTCTTATCATTGGCGCTCAGGGCTATGAAAGTCGGGGGAGTGTCGGGTGTGACATTGTTCTGAAGGGAGTAGCGGGCCTGGAGACCGTAATGTACGGCCTCGGCATATGCATCTCCGTTCTGAGCCTTTTCAGCCCATTCCGCATCCTTCCCGAGGAGGTACTGGCGTGTGCCCATGTGGGTGTCGCGCTTTTCCAGGGTGATCACAGGATAGATCAGCACTGAGAAGTCCGGACGGGTCAGGGAATCAACGTACATCGTGGAGACGCTGGCAGCCAGATGTCCGCCGGCCGAGTAACCCATCACTCCGATCTGGTCGATCCCGAGACGCTTGGCATTGGCCCTGCACCAGCGGAAAGCGTTCTGCATGTCGCGCAGGGGGATCTCCCAGTGTCCGTTCGGGAGACGGTAGGTCACTATGCATGCGGTGATGCCCTGGCTGACCAGCCAGTTGGCTGCATAGACCCCTTCATTCCATGAGGAAACTATGCTGTAACCGCCGCCTGCGCAGTTTACAACCATCTGTCCGTTAGGATGTTCCGGAATGTAGATGTCTATCCTGGCGCTGTCGCCTACAAAGGCGATGTTGCCATTGCTGTTCATCTTTTCCGGGACGGTGTAGCCGTTGGATTCACCCGGGCCGAGAGTGACGGGGGTGCGGACGACAGATGTCTTGGAGCGGGCCTTGCGGGCTGCCGCCTTGTCCAGGACTACGGTCTTCTCCTCCATTATGCCCTCATCGACTCCCTGTCCTTTCGGGTAGAGGAGGTAGGATTCATTGGGCTTGAGCTTGCAGGGGCACTCGGGTGTCTGTGCCGGGAGGGAAAAGGCAACGCTGCCCCCAAGGAGCAGCGTTGCGATAATGATTTTTTTGTCCATTTAAGTATGGCGTAGATTATTTGCCTGCCATGCGCTTGTAGGAAGCGAGACGGATCTTGGCGAATTCCTCGGTCTTGTCCAGGAGCTCCTGTGCCCTGTCGGGGAAGAGCTTGTACAGGGATGAGAAACGTACCTCGCCTTTGAGGAAGTCCTGGAACTTGCTCCAGTCA
>CADCQP010000066.1 GCA_902803535.1 uncultured Bacteroidia bacterium
ACCGTGAATGCAAGCGAGCCGTCGTCGTTTTTCATTACTATGGGCTCGTCATATCCGAAATAGTCTTTGAAGAAAGACCTGGTGCTCTCCATGTCCTTGGTGAAGAATGCGGCATGTGCCAGGCCTATAATCGGCGGGCGTGCCGGCTCCTTGAGGCCGGCTTTCTTCGACTGGAGGTAGGTTTTGAAGAAGCGTCCCTGGGTGGTCGGCGTGAAATCCCAGTCGCTGAAGAGCATCGGGGCCCATTGGGGGTCGAAGCACCAGACGGTGAATGAGATGCCTTTTTCTTCAAAGTACTTGGTGATGCGGTTGCCGTAGTCCACCGTGGATTTCACCGGGACATGGGCTCCCTTCTCGTTCTCAAGGCAGAAGCCGATCTCGGTGCATATGACCGGGTAGGTGTCGGCGACGTAGCCGAAATCCTTCTCCCATTGACCCTCCCAGGGCTGCCGGCGTTTCATGGGGTAGGGATGGGAGACATATGCGATGTTCTCGCGCCTCACCGGTTCGGTGGCGATGGGCTTGAGGTCATATGCCCAGTCAAAGCATGCGCAAAGGCAGAGGGCGTGCGGATTGATCGCGCGGATCTCGTCTATGATCTGCTCCTGCAGTTCTTTCCACTGCGTCCATGTCGCTCCGGCGCACTGTCCGTTGATGGTCGGTTCGTTGAAGAGCTCATACATGGCGACCTGGGGCTCGTCTTTGTAGCGTTCCGCAACTGTCTTCCAGAACCTTATGGTCTCTTCTTTAGTGGTTTCATAGTATTTTGCCGTGAATTTCTCATTCACCAGGTTCCCGATGGAATGCCAGTCCATTATGATGTACAGGCCGTATTTCTTGGCATATTCGACGCCTTTATCCATCTCGGCGAAGGTCTCATCCCAGCCCAGGCTGTTGATGTGTCCCGGGTGGACTGCGAAACGGACGATGTTCGCGCCCCATTCGGCAGCCTCGGCGAAATATTCTTCATTCCAGTGACCTTCGCGGACGAGTTTCACCGGATCGGAGAAGCACAGGCCACGGAAAATGATTTCCTTGCCTTTGGGATCGATGAATTTGTTGCCTTCTACCCTGACCCATCCGTTGCCGGAAGAGCATGAGAGAGCCAGCAATGAGAACACGAAGAGAGCCAACTTTTTCATATGATTGTATAATGATGTGTTAATAATGTAAATATACTTAAAAAATAAATTACTTTAGAATAATCGGACCCAATACTCCATTCTGGGAAAGCGGGTCGAAAGCAGTGTATCCCGAGTAGATTGTCGGCCTGTTTCCCAGACCGCGTATGTTTTGGCGCGGGGCCTGATAATAATGCAGCCCGCTTTTTGTTATCCTATCGCCCTCGGGAAGGTTGCAATCTCCGATCAGGCGGTTTCTCCAGGTATTGGTGAATTCGACTGTAATCTCGTTGGTCCCTTCTTTCATCTTTCCCTCCACAGGGGTTGACCATGGCGATGTCCATATCGTCCCGCAATCCTCTCCGTTGATGTAGAGATGGGCGACCCCTTCTGATACTTTCCCCAAGGAAAGATATTTTACTGATTGCGCTTGGGCTGCAGATAGTTCAATTGAAGTCCGCAAGGTAACGGTCCCTGAGAAGAAACGGATTTCCTCATCCTGATCCGTCGAGAGGTCTTCGAGTTGATCCCAGACCCGGTCCCTGGGAGGCGCAGCATCGAGACCATGATACCGGAATGAAACATTCCACGGTCCCGGAATGACTGTGGAAGTGCCTGATGCAGATTGTGTTTCCGGCAGGAGGGCGGAGCACGGTCCCGGGACAGTCCTGTCAGCGGCATTGAACAGGATGAATGCCGATCCGTGTTCCGGCATATGAAGCCGGATCCTGGTGCGTCCGTCAGAGGTGCGCTCTGCCGACAGGTCTTCACTGGTTCCTGTAACAGGATCCCAGACCTGAACCTTGCCTTTAGCACGAAGAGTCAGGGACGTTTCGCCTTCTCCTGTGACAAAATAGATGTCAGTGTTCCCTGCTTTCCTGTGCGTGCATCCGCCTCCTCCTTCGAAATCAGCCGGGAACGGCATTTCAATCTTATCGGATGAATTGAATACAGGAACTCCCGCGAGGCGCAGTTCCTCAATCTTGGACAATACTTCCTCAGTGCAGGCATCAGGGAATTCCGGATCGATTACAAGTGCTCTGTAAGTCATCCCGTCAGGAAGTACTATCCTCCCTTTTTCGGCTTTCGCTCGGTTAAGCAGGACATCCGTGTTCATTATGTCTGAGTTGTAGCCGTCTGGCAGCCTGAGGGATGAGGCATCATATGGCTTATCGCGGTAATGCCCCCAGTGCTGATAGACGCGGTCTCCGCACCAAACGGCGATGTCAACTACCGGAAGTCCTTGCTGGAGAAGGTATTGGCATCTGGCTAGGTAGCGGACGAAAGGACCGGCTTCCTTCTGCCAGGTAACGTTGCGGTTGATGTGTGAACCGGCGAAATATTCTCCTCCGGGCACCCCGAAACGTTCCGGGGAACAAGTGAAAGTGTGCCATGTGAAGTGGTTGATCCCATCGACGAAGGCCTGGTCTCCCAGTTTTTTCAGCAAGAAAGGATAGACGCTCCAATGATAGGTCATATGTGTAAATGCCTCGGCGGAAGCCCGTCGAAGTCCATACATATGGGCAGTCGAGGCTACTCCTCTGGTGTGGAAGCGACCGTCAATCCAGAATTCTCCCTGGGGCATGTCATTCACTGACAGGAATTCCTGCTGGTCGGCTTCCTGGAAGATGGCCGGATTGCGTTTCCACGGGCCTCCGCACTCGGAGACCATCTCCAGTCCGTAGGAGTGCGTCATCTCTTTCATCGTTCCGTAGAAGTTCACCCGGAACATGTCGTTGCGGGCCTTGCGGTAATCCTGCATGAAATGGTCGAGAGCTCCGTCCCCGCCGATTTCAAAACCGGCCAGCATAGGCATGACCGGTCTCAGGTCGTATCCCTTGAATTTCTTGAAGTCTTCTTCAAAAGCGGGGGACCATGTCGGGACCGATCCTTCCCAGCTTACGCTGTAGAAATGGGTGAGTGTCTTGCCAAAGAGATCCCCGACCCGTTCTTTGAGCGGGCCTACGATCCTTTCAATGTGCCTTTTGACCGCCGCAGGATCCAGGACATCTACGTCATATCCAAATCCGGGTATGGTTGACCATCCGAAACGAAGGAGCATCCACTGGCCCTGGGGGACGTCCCAGGTCATGTTCCCGTCTTTTCCCGTCAGTTCGATTACTTCTCTGGCCTTGACTACTTTCATCCCCTCCGCTGCATCTGTCCGTACTCCGCTGGATGCTGACATGGTGTAAGTCCCGTCTCCGGCCACCAGCCAGTTCCTGTTCCCCGGAAGAGGATCACCGTCATATCTTACGGCAAACATTGCGACATCCTGGTAACAGGGGAGTCCCGGGTTGGAATCCGGAAGGACGCAAGTCTGTCCTTCTTTAAGTGGAAACGATTGATAGATAAGTTGTTTTGGGGAGTCCTCTCCCAGCTCCCATGGCCCTTTGAACGATCCTCCGCAATTGGAAAGGTTCATTGAGAATTCAAGCCCCAGTGAATCTGCTTTCCGGATGGCGAAGCAGACATTGTCAATCCACTCTTCGCTCATGAATTCAATTTCCGGTGGCGGCATCTTTACATGGTCGTCATCATCCCAGTATCCTCTGGCATCGAACATCAGCAGTCCTCCGAATCCCAGGTCTTTCATGGATTCGAGATCGGCTGACATGGTTTCCTTGTCAACATGTCCGTTAAGCCACCACCAGTAGCACCAGGGTTTGTATTCCCTGGCAGGATTTACGAATCCCTTGAAGAGGGAAACATTATGATTCGAGGAAGACGTGCAGGAGATAATCAATAAGGCTGCAGTCAGCGCGAAAAATATCTTTTTCATTATTATTCAGGCTAATAAGGCTAATGTAGTCAAAAGATGACTCATGTCCAATAGTGTCGCGAAATATTTTTTGCATAAATACGCATAAATCTGAATAATTTTGCATATATTTGCATAGTTATTCAATATTTCGCGGAATTATGCGCAGGCCTAAAGCTAAACTGAAATTGGCAAACGGACGCATTTTCGAAGGTTTCAGCTTCGGATATGCGGCTCCTGCCGACGGGGAACTGGTTTTCTCCACGGCCATGGTAGGTTACCCGGAAAGCCTCACCGATCCTTCGTACAGCGGGCAGATCCTCTGTGTGAGCTATCCTCTTGTGGGAAACTATGGAGTCCCGTCAGCCGATGTGGATCCCATGGGCATATGCGTGAATTATGAATCTGAACGCATATGGACCCGCGGTCTGGTAATCAGCGATTATTCTGAGAACTTCAGCCATTTCGACGCAGTGAAGAGCCTGGATGCCTGGCTGAAGGAACAGCATATCCCGGGAATCTGCGGGATCGATACGAGGGCCCTGACCATTATGCTGAGGGAAGAGGGCTCAATGCCAGGAATCATAGAACCGGAAGGATCCGGCAGGGATTTCCCCGTCGCTGACCCGAATGCCGAGAACCAGGTTGCCATAGTCAGCTGCAGTGAAATCCTCCGGTACGGCGAAGGGGAAAAGACTGTGGTCCTCGTGGACTGCGGGGTCAAGCACAACATCCTCAGGTGCTTCGTCGAGAGGGGAGTCCGCCTCATACGCGTCCCTTGGGACTATGACTTCAACACACTGGAATACGACGGACTTTTCATATCCAACGGCCCGGGTAATCCGGAGCTTTGCGAAGCTACGGTAAAGCATCTGGAAAAGGCCATGGAGAAGGACATTCCCATCTTCGGCATATGCATGGGGAACCAATTGCTCGCCCGTGCCGCTGGGGCCTCGACCTTCAAGCTGAAATACGGCCACCGCAGCCACAACCAGCCGGTGAGGATGGTCGGGACCGACAGGTGCTACATCACCTCACAGAACCATGGCTTCGCAGTGGATGATTCTACTCTCGGGGCGGACTGGGAGCCCTGGTTCGTGAATATGAATGACGGGACCAATGAAGGTATCCGCCACAAGACCAAGCCCTTCCGCTCAGTGCAGTTCCACCCGGAGGCATCCAGCGGACCGACCGATACAGGTTTCCTTTTTGACGAATTCATCTCTCTCCTATGAAGAACAGCGACATCCACAAAGTGCTCCTCCTCGGTTCCGGGGCACTCAAGATAGGCCAGGCCGGGGAATTCGACTATTCCGGGTCCCAGGCTCTCAAGGCCATGAAGGAAGAGGGTATCGAAACCGTCCTCCTGAATCCCAATATTGCTACTGTCCAGACTTCGGAGGGGACTGCCGACAGGATCTATTTCCTGCCCGTCACTCCGGAGTATGCGGAAAAGGTGATAGAGAAGGAGCGTCCCGACGGGATCCTACTGTCTTTCGGCGGGCAGACGGCCCTCAATTGCGGAGTCGAGCTGTTCCGTCGTGGAGTGCTGGAAAAATACGGTGTCAAAGTCCTCGGGACACCGGTGGCCACTATAATAGACACCGAGGACCGCGACCTGTTCGTGAAGAGGCTGGACGAGATTGATGTCAACACCATTAAATCGCATTCCGCAGGCAGCGTGGACGAGGCCCGTGGGGCGGCTGCGAACCTGGGGTACCCGGTCATAGTCAGGGCTGCATATGCGCTCGGAGGACTCGGATCCGGCTTTGCCGAGAATGTGGAAGAACTGGAAAGCATATGCGCGAAAGCATTTGCATTTTCGCCCCAGGTGCTTGTCGAAAAGAGTCTTAAGGGATGGAAGGAGATTGAATACGAGGTGGTTCGGGACAGCTATGACAACTGTATCACTGTCTGCAACATGGAGAACCTGGACCCTCTTGGTATCCACACCGGCGAGAGTATCGTAGTCGCCCCTTCACAGACCCTTTCGAACCGGGACTACCATTTCCTGCGCGAGCTTTCAATAAAGATAATCCGCCACCTTGGAATCGTGGGAGAATGTAATGTGCAGTATGCATATGACCCGGACTCAAGTGATTACAGGGTGATAGAGGTCAATGCACGCCTGAGCCGCTCATCCGCTCTCGCCTCGAAGGCTACCGGTTACCCGCTTGCGGCGGTTGCAGCCAAACTCAGTCTCGGCTATGGCCTGTTCGAGCTGAACAATGCAGTGACCGGAACTACTCCGGCTTTCTTCGAACCGGCCCTGGACTATGTGGTATGCAAGATTCCGCGCTGGGATCTGGCCAAGTTCCACGGAGTCTCCAGGAAGATTGGCTCAAGCATGAAATCAGTCGGAGAGGTGATGGCCATAGGCCGCAGTTTCGAGGAGGCTCTCCAGAAGGGACTGAGGATGATAGGTCAGGGCTCCGAGGGCTTCGTGTGCAACAAGGAGATCAAAGTCGGGGATATGGCCGAGGCCCTGAAAGACCCTACGGACAGGCGTATCTTCATCCTTTCCCAGGCCATGCAGGAAGGGTGGAGCGTGGAACGGATCCACGGCCTTACCCGTATTGACCGCTGGTTCCTGGACAAGCTTCAGGGAATAGTCAGGACCCTTGGGGAACTCAAAGGATGCCGGTCTCTCGACGACATCGGGAAGGATCTGATGCTCAAGGCGAAAAGCCAGGGATTCTCGGATGTCCAGATCATGCTTGCAGTCCAGGGAAGCCTTCAGGGAGACAACCTTGCCAGTGCAGTCCGGAAACTCCGTAAAGGCATGGGCATAGTCCCGTGCCTCAAGCAGATAGATACTCTTGCCGGGGAGTTCCCGGCCGATACCAATTACCTATACTTGACCTATAACGGCATATGCGATGATGTGACCTGCGAGAAGGACGGCAAGACCATAATAGTCCTCGGTTCCGGGGCCTACCGTATCGGCAGTTCCGTGGAGTTCGACTGGTGCTCGGTCACCAGTCTCCAGGAGGTGCGCCGCCAGGGCTACAGGGGAGTGATGATCAATTACAATCCGGAGACCGTCTCCACCGATTACGATGCCTGCGACCGGCTGTACTTCGATGAGCTCAGTTTCGAGAGAGTGATGGACATAATCGAGATGGAAGCGCCTTCAGGCGTGATAGTTTCGGTAGGTGGCCAGATTCCCAACAACCTCGCCCTTGCTCTGCAGCAGCACGGTGCCCCCATCCTCGGAACCGGGGCCGGTGACATCGACAGGGCAGAGGACAGGCACAAGTTCTCGAGCATAGTGGACGCCCTGGGGATAGACCAGCCCCGCTGGAGCGAGCTCAGCACGATGGACGAGGTTGAGAATTTTATCTCCCAGACCGGCTATCCGGTCCTCGTGCGCCCCTCTTATGTGCTTTCAGGCGCAGCGATGAATGTGTGCTGGGATTCTTCCAAGCTGCAGAAATTCCTGTCGAAGGCGGCTGAGGTCAGCCGCGAGCATCCGGTGGTCGTGAGCCAGTTCATCCCCAGGTGCAAGGAGATCGAGTTCGACGCCGTCGCGGACGGAGGCAGGATCCTGGCATATGCCATTTCCGAACATGTTGAATATGCCGGAGTACACTCCGGAGACGCCACTATAGTGTTCCCCGCGCAGAAGCTCTACACCGAGACCGTGCGCAGGCTCCGCAAGGCCGCAGTGAAGATCGCGGCTGAACTGCATATCACCGGCCCCTTCAACATCCAGTTCCTTGCGAAGGAGAATTCCGTCAAGGTCATCGAGTGCAACCTGCGTGCTTCCAGGAGTTTTCCATTTGTCTCTAAGGTTCTGAAGATCAATTTTATCCGGCTTGCCACCCAGGCTATGCTCGGATTGAAGCCCTCAGCTCCCGACAGGTCCCTCTTCGACATCCCGTATGTCGGGGTAAAGAGCCCCCAGTTCTCATATGCCCGTCTCCAGGGAGCGGATCCGCTTCACGGCGTGGACATGGCTTCGACCGGTGAGGCGGCATGCCTTGGGGACAGTTTCGCGGAGGCTCTTGTGAAGTCCGTCGAGTCGGTGGGCAATCCGGTGCCGAAGAAGAAGGTGGTCATATCTTCCGGCAATTCCCGCCAGAAGGCTGACCTGCTTCCGGCATGCCGCCTGCTTTACAATGCCGGGTATGAAATATATGCCACCGAGGGTACTTGGCGCTATCTCTATGAGAACGGAATCAGGGTCAAGCGTACCCTGTGGCCTTCAGAGAAAGTCAACAAGGTCATGCTGGGGACATTCCCGCAGGTACTGGACCTCATCCACTCTCACGAGGCTGAGATGGTGATCAATATCCCTAAGAATTTCAGTGACAATGAGTTGTCTGAGGGTTATCTCATCCGCCGCGCAGCCATAGATTCCAATGTGCCCTTGTTTACGGATACCCGTCTCGCCTCCGAATTCATCAATGCTTTCTGTTCCGCCGGGCCTGATTCCATGGATATCAAGGCGTGGGAGGATTATTCTATTGAATAAATATTCATAAAATATTTGCATATGTGAATATTTATGCGTAGCTTTGTCTCAGGTTAATCAGATTATATATGATCGACAAGACTGAGAGACAAAGGATAATACGCTCGCTGATTTCCAGGGAGAATGTCCAGAGCCAGGAAGAACTCCAGGCCAAGGTCGGCGAACTCGGTGTCAAGGCGACCCAGGCTACACTGTCCCGCGACTTGAAGGAGCTGGGAATCGTCAAGCGCCATGTGCCCGGGAAGGGGTACAGCTATGTCCTGGCGAATGATGACTATGGGGTGTCTTCAGTGGCTTCAGGAGTAGGAGGGGTGGAAAGCATCGAGTTCCTCGGAACGTTCTGCGTAATCAGGACAAGGCCTGGTTACGCCAATTACATCGCTTCGCTCATCGATGCCGCGAGCCTCAGGGAGGTCGCCGGCACAATTGCAGGGGATGATACCCTTCTGCTGATCGTGCGCCCGCTCTACAAGAACACACAGGTCCTTGACAGTCTCGGATCGGTCATCCCGGGGATAGAAGAAAAACTGATAGCATAGGATAAACTAAACTTAGCATATGACAGACAAAATCACCGTTGAGGTCGCTTCGGAGAAGCACGTCGCCTACGTAAATGAGATCCTGCATACCATTGAAGAAGCCGCCAAGGTGCGCGGAACCGGTATCGCAAAACGTGATCCTGAATACGTGACCAAGAAAATCAGGGAGGGCAAAGCCATCATCGCCATGGATGGCGACAATTTCGTCGGCTTCTGCTACATCGAGAGCTGGGAGCATGAGCAATTCGTGGCCAACTCCGGCTTGATCGTAAAGTCCGAGTACCGTGGAATGGGCATCGCCAAGAGGATCAAGAAAGCAGCTTTCGAATTGTCACAGAAGAAGTTCCCGGGTTCCAAGATCTTCGGTCTGACTACCGGTGCAGCAGTCATGAAGATCAACACCGAGCTGGGCTATCACCCCGTGACCTTTACCGACCTTACGACCGATCCGGTATTCTGGAAAGGCTGCGAGAGCTGCGTCAACTATGACATCCTATGCCGCAACAACTACACCCGCTGCCTCTGTACCGGAATGCTCTTCGACCCGTCCTGGCAGGCCCTGGGAACCTCCCAGAGCAAGCGCAAGAAGGTCGTAGTCGCCTACAGCGGCGGACTGGACACTTCATTCAATGTGATGTACCTTACAAAGCACGGGTACGAAGTCTATGCGGCCTGCGTCAATACCGGAGGTTTCAGCGCTGAACAGCTCAAGGCCAATGAGGAAAATGCCTACAAGCTCGGGGCGGTGAAATATGTCACCCTCGACGTACAGCAGGAGTATTACGAAAAGAGCATCCGCTACATGGTTTACGGCAATGTGCTCAGGGGCGGGACCTATCCCATATCAGTCTCTTCCGAGCGGATCTTCCAGGCCATGGCCATCGCACGCTATGCCAAGGAGATAGGTGCGGATGCAATCGCCCACGGTTCTACCGGAGCGGGCAATGACCAGGTACGCTTCGACATGACATTCCTTGTTGCGGCCCCCGGCATTGAAATCATCACCCTGACCCGTGATATGGCCCTCAGCCGCGAGTTCGAGACCGAGTATCTCAACAGGCATGGTTTCCCCGCTGATTTCAAGAAGCTGAAATACTCTTACAATGTAGGTCTCTGGGGTACGTCCATATGTGGAGGCGAGATCCTGGATTCCAAACAGGGACTGCCGGAAAGCGCTTACCTCAAGCAGGTTAAGAAGGAAGGGACTGAAACCATTTCCCTCCAGTTCACCAAGGGGGAACTCACCGGGGTGAACGGGGAGACTTTCGACGACAAGGTGAAGGCCATCCAGAAGGTGGAAGCCTTGGCCGCACCTTACGGGATCGGTCGCGACATGCATGTCGGAGACACGATCATAGGAATAAAAGGCCGCGTCGGATTCGAGGCAGCTGCCCCGATGCTTATAATCGCTGCCCACAAGTTCCTCGAGAAATTCACTCTCAGCAAGTGGCAGCAGTACTGGAAAGACCAGGTAGGCAACTGGTACGGCATGTTCCTCCACGAGAGCCAGTACATGGAACCGGTCATGCGCGACATCGAGGCCATGCTTGAAAGCAGCCAGCGCAACGTGAACGGAACCGTCACCATGCTGATGCGTCCTTACGGCTTCGAGACAGTCGGAGTCGACAGTCCGGACGACCTCGTAAAGAGCAAGTTGGGAGAATACGGCGAGATGCAGAAAGGATGGACCGCAGATGATGCCAAGGGCTTCATCAAGGTCAGCTCGACCCCGCTGAGGGTTTACTACGCAGCTCATCCTGAAGAAGCCGGAAAGATATGATCAAGGTCGGAATCATAGGGGCCGCAGGGTACACTGCCGGGGAGCTTATCCGCATCCTCCTGAACCATCCCCAGGCGCAGATCGCTTTCGCCCAGAGTTCTTCGCACGCCGGAGAGCCCTTGTGGACCGCACATGCCGACCTGGTAGGGGAGACAGACCTGGAATTCTGCGACGGGGCTCCTGTCTGCGACGCCGATGTCGTCTTCCTTTGTTCCGGACACGGGAAATCCAAGGCTGCCGTTGCATCTTTCCCTCCCGGATTCACCGGAAAGATCATCGACCTCAGCAATGATTACCGCCTGCATGCCGATGCGGAAGATTTCGTTTACGGTCTTCCTGAAGCGTTCCGTGACAAGATCAGGGGCGCCAGTCACATA
Organism: uncultured Bacteroidia bacterium; assembly: GCA_902803535.1. GTDB lineage: Bacteria > Bacteroidota > Bacteroidia > Bacteroidales > UBA932 > Cryptobacteroides. The sequence continues at coordinate 11,056 of CADCQP010000066.1, forward strand.
GCCAATCCGGGCTGCTTCGCCACTGCAATCCAGCTTGCCCTGCTTCCTGCAGCCAAGGCCGGTATCCTGCCTGAGGTTCATGTGACCGGCATTACAGGTTCCACCGGAGCCGGGCAGAAGCCGCAGGAAACCACCCACTTCAGCTGGCGCAGCGGGAACCTTTCGATTTACAAGGCATTCACTCACCAGCATCTTGGAGAAGTCTGCGAAACGCTGAAAACCCTGTCTCCATCGTGGTGCGGTGACATCAACTTCGTCCCGGTGAGGGGTGACTTCCCCCGCGGAATCACAGTGTCCGCGTATTTTGACTGCCCGCTCGACGAGGAGGAAGCCGTGGCCCTTTACAAGGACTATTATGCCGCAGAGCCTTTTACCTTCGTGGTGGATTCGAACCCGGACATGAAGATGGTAGTCGGAACGAACAAGGCGATCCTGTACGTCCGGAAATACGGGAGGAAACTGCATGTTATCAGTATGATAGATAATCTCTGCAAAGGCGCCTCAGGGCAGGCTGTGCAGAACATGAACATTATTTTCGGCTTGGATGAGGCTGCCGGTCTCCGGCTGAAAGCCAACAGATGGTAGGAATATGGAATTATTCGACGTTTATTCGCTTTTCGATGTAACCCCGGTCAAGGCCAGCGGGTGCACCATATGGGATGACAAAGGGACGGAGTACCTGGACCTTTACGGCGGGCATGCCGTGATTTCGGTCGGTCATTGCCACCCGCACTACACCGCCGCGCTGAAAGCCCAGGCGGAGCGCATCGGATTCTACTCCAACAGTGTTCGCAATCCTCTCCAGGAGAAGCTCGCGCATATGCTCGGTGATGCCTGCGGTTATCCCGATTACACCCTTTTCCTGGATAACTCCGGTGCAGAGTCCAATGAGAATGCATTGAAAATGGCTTCCTTCCACACCGGTAAGGACCGTATCATCGCATTCCGCAAGAGCTTTCACGGGCGCACTTCCGGGGCGGTTGCCGCCACCGACAATCCTGCCATCGTTTCACCGTTCAATGCAGTCCACAAGGTTACTTTCTGCAATCTGGATGATGCGCCGGGAGTTGAGGCTGAACTGGCAAAAGGGGATGTGGCCGGAGTCATCATCGAAGGGATCCAGGGATGCGGCGGAATCAATGTCCCGGATGACGGGTTCATGAAAGAACTGCGCGCCTTGTGTACCAGGTATGGCGCAGTCCTGATACTTGATGAGGTTCAGAGCGGATATGGCCGTACCGGGAAATTCTTCGCCCACCAATGGGCCGGTATCAAGCCTGACATTATCACCATGGGCAAGGGAATCGCCAATGGTTTCCCCTGTGGCGGAATCCTCCTTTCCCCGGAATTCGAAGCCGTGAAAGGCCGCCTGGGGACAACTTTCGGAGGTAATTACCTGGCCATGGCCTGTGCTATAGCCGTACTGGAGATCATACAGCAGGAATCTCTGATTGATAATGCCTTGAAAGTCGGGAACTATCTTCTTGAGAACATTCCGCGGAAGAGTTGCGTGACTGACGTCAGGGGAAGGGGACTGATGCTTGGGATGGAATTCAACTGCAATGTCGCGCCCATCCGCAAGGCCCTCCTTTACGACAAGCACATCTTCACCGGTGTTGCCGGCAGCAACATGATCCGCCTGCTGGCTCCGCTTACACTCACTCAAGAGCAGGCCGGGGTATTCATCAACGCTTTGGACGAAATCATATGAAATCTTTTTTCCACGTACAGGACATAGGCGACTTGAACACCGCCTTGAAGGAAGCGCTTGAAGTTAAGGCCAATCCGTTTGGCTGGAAGCATCTTGGCGTCAACCGCACCATAATGCTGGTATTCTTCAACAACAGTCTCCGCACCCGCCTGAGCAGCCAGAAGGCTGCCCTTAACCTCGGCATGAACCCGATTGTCCTCAATGTGAACGGGGACAGCTGGAAGCTGGAGACCGGGATGGGAGTAGTCATGGATTCTGACAAGAGCGAGCACCTTCGCGAGGCGATCCCAGTGATCGGCAGCTATTGCGACATTATCGGAGTCCGCTCTTTCGCCGGCCTTACGGACAAGGAATATGACTATAACGAGACCATCCTGAGGCAGTTCATAGAGTACAGCGGGAAGCCCGTCATCAGCCTTGAATCGGCTACAGTGCATCCCTGCCAGGCTTTCGCGGACCTTATAACCATCGAGGAGCACCGCAGGAAACAGCGTCCGAAGGTGGTCCTGAGCTGGGCTCCGCATCCAAAATGCCTCCCGCAGGCAGTTCCGAATTCTTTTGCGGAGTGGATGAACGCGGCGGATGTTGACCTGGTAATCACCCATCCAAAGGGGTATGAGCTTGATCCCCGTTTCGCCGGTGATGCAAAGGTCGAATACGACCAGATGAAGGCGCTCGAAGGAGCTGACTTCGTGTACGCGAAGAACTGGTCCAGCACAAGTCCCTACGGACAGAACATATGCAAGGACCCCTCGTGGACCATCGACAAAGCGCATATGGATGTCACTGACAATGCTTTCTTCATGCACTGCCTCCCGGTGCGCAGGAATGTCATTGTCACTGACGAGGTGATCGATTCGCCTCAGAGCCTGGTGATTCCGGAGGCCGCGAACCGCGTAGTCTCGGCCCAGGTAGTGATGAAGAGGATGCTTGAAGACATGCAGTGATGGAATCGCTGAGGTTAATAAAAGCGGGCGGTGCCCTGATCGAGGATCCTGAAGCCTGCTCGGCCCTGCTGGATAGCTTCGCAGCAATCCAGGGCCCTAAAGTGCTTGTGCACGGAGGAGGACGGTCAGCAACTGCCTTTGCGGCCCGCCTAGGCGTGCCGGTCAAGATGGTCGAAGGTCGCAGGATTACGGATTCGGCTATGCTTGAGGTGGTTACGATGGTATATGGAGGCCTTGTAAACAAGAATCTGGTTGCCTCCCTCCAGGCGCGCGGAGTAAATGCCGTGGGCTTTACCGGGGCTGACCTGGGCCTCATCTTATGTGACCGGAGGCCTGCAGGGGAAGTGGATTACGGCTTCGTCGGGGATGTGCGGAAGGTGGATGTGTCCCTGCTGTCGCTCCTGATGGACAAGGGGGCCGTGCCGGTCATTGCCCCGCTCAGCCACGACGGGAAAGGCTCGATGCTTAACGTGAATGCCGACACCATTGCGGCCGAGGTTGCCGAGGCTCTCGCAGCATGTTACAGGGTCAGCCTCGAATACCGCTTTGAGAAAAGGGGAGTGCTTGCCGCCGACGGCAGCCTGATCTCCGAGATTGACTCTGCATCTTTCCAGGCATTGAAGTCTTCCGGGACGGTTTCCGGAGGGATGCTCCCCAAGATAAAAAATGCGCTTGACGCGCTTGGACGCGGGGTTAGTGAGGTCTATATCGGTGAAACGCTCATCCATTAATTTTCAGGATAATATGAATGATTACCTGGATCTTCTCTGTAAGATGATTTCCATCCCTTCCCTGAGCAGGGAGGAGGCGGAGGCAGTCTCCATGATTGCCGGCTTCCTGGATGCGCGCGGCCTGCCTGTCAGGCGTAAGGGAAACAATCTCTGGCTCGATTCAGCGGACGTCAATCCGCAGGACGCCTCCAAGAAGGTCCTTCTTCTCAACGCCCATGTGGATACGGTCCGTCCGGCTGCCAGCTACACCCGTGACCCTTTCTTCCCGTCTGTGGAGGATGGCGCAATCTACGGCCTTGGAAGCAATGATGACGGAGGCAGCGTGGTGGCTCTTCTGGCAGCCTGGGAGCAGCTGGTCTCCCGTGAACAGCCTTACCGGCTCATATGGACCGCCACGGCTGAAGAAGAGATCTGCGGTTCAGGCGGGCTCGAGATGATCCTGGATGAATTTCCGCAGGTGACCCTTGGGATTTTCGGTGAGCCGACTGGAATGCAGATGGCCGTCGCGGAGAAAGGCCTTCTCGTCCTGGACTGCGTTGCATCAGGAGTTTCCGGGCATGCTGCCCGGGAAGAAGGGGTGAATGCAATCTACAAGGCAATCGAAGACATATGCTGGTTCAAGAGCTATAAGTTCCCGAAGGTCTCTCCTTACCTGGGACCGGTTAAGATGTCCGTTACCATGATTTCGGCGGGGACACAGCACAATGTGGTCCCGGACGGATGCAGATTCGTGGTGGATGTCAGGCCCAACGGGCTTTACACGAACCAGGAAATAGTGGATACGATCCGCGCGAATGTCGGATGCAGCGTCAATCCGCGCTCGATGAGGCATAAGAGCTCCCACATCTCCGAGGACAATCCCGTCGTCTTGCGCGGGCGTTCCATAGGACTGGAAAGTTACGGGTCGCCGACGACCAGCAACCAGACGCTGGTGGATTTCCCGTGCCTGAAGATAGGCCCCGGCGAATCCTCGCGTTCTCACAAGGCCGATGAGTTCATCATGGTGAGTGAAATCGAGGGGGCGGTTGAAACATATGTTAAACTTCTGGACAATCTGCAGATATGAAACTCTGGGACAAAGGCTATGAACTGGACGGGATGATAGAGAAATTCACCGTCGGAAAGGACCGGGAACTGGACCTGTTCCTGGCTCCATATGACATAGAAGGGACCATGGCCCATGTAAAGATGCTTGCTGCCGTAGGGCTGCTGGCCCAGGATGAACTTGATTTGCTCCTGCCTGAGCTTGAAGCACTTCACGCCAAGGCTCTGCGCGGGGAATTCTCGATAGACGAGGGTGTTGAAGACGTTCACTCCCAGGTTGAATTCATGCTGACGAGCAAGCTGGGGGATGTAGGGAAGAAGGTTCACACAGGACGGTCCCGCAATGACCAGGTGCTGGTTGACCTAAAACTCTTCGCACGTGCCGGCCTGGTAGAGGTCAGGGATGCGGTGAAGGAGCTGTTCGATGTCCTCCTGGAGCGCAGCGAGCAGTGCAAGGACATCCTCATGCCCGGCTACACCCATCTGCAGGTCGCCATGCCATCCTCGTTCGGATTGTGGTTCGGAGCATATGCAGAGAGCCTGTGCAATGACATGGAACTGCTTCATGCGGCATACAACGTGGCCAACCGCAATCCATTGGGCTCTGCTGCCGGGTACGGTTCATCGGCCCCCATCGACAGGGACATGACTACTGCAACCCTGGGATTCGCCGGGCTGGACGTCAATTCGGTGTATGCGCAGATGAGCCGCGGCAAGACGGAGAGGATCATATCCTTTGCGATGGCGTCCGTGGCTGAGACCGTAGGCCGCATGGCGATGGACTGCTGTCTTTTCAACAGCCAGAATTTCGGATTCGTACATCTGCCTGACAACCTCACAACCGGATCCAGCATTATGCCCCACAAGAAGAATCCGGATGTTTTCGAGCTCCTGCGAGCGCATTGCAACCGGATCAATTCCATCCCTGAGCAGATCCGGATGATAACGTCCAACCTGCCTTCGGGCTATTTCCGCGACATGCAGCTTGTCAAGGAGATATTCATCCCGATGTTCACCGAGATGAAGGATTGCCTCGCTATTGCGACATATGCGGTGAAGCACATGGAAGTGACTGAGAACCTTATGGATAATCCTATTTATCGCCCTGCGTTCAGCGTGGAGGAGGTCAACCGTCGCGTCCGTGAGGAGGGCGTTCCTTTCCGGGATGCCTACCGCCAGGTCGGCCGCGAGATCCTTGACGGGACATTCTCCTACAAGGGCACACTTGCCCATACGCATCAGGGCTCGATAGGGAACCTTTGCAACGACAGGATCAAGTGCAGGATGGAAAATCTGATAAATATTTGGTAGAGACAAGATTTATTCCTACATTATTGCCTGCCTTTTAACAAGAGCAGGCATTTTTTAACTGAAAGACGAACATATGATAAGGATAGCTATTCAATCAAAGGGCAGGCTCAACGAAGACAGCTGCCTGCTTCTGAAAGACGCGGGGATTTCTGTCGATGACCTCAAACGCAAGTTCCTTGGAAAGGCATCTGACTTCCCCCTGGAGATCCTCTATCTCAGGGATGATGACATCCCTGAAGTGGTTGCTGACGGCTCTGCCGACCTGGGAATCGTGGGCTATAATGAAGTCGCTGAGAGCGGGGCCGAAGTCAAGATCCTCCGTCGTCTGGGATTCGGGGCATGCCGGCTTTCCCTTGCGGTCCCGAAGGGAGATAATTACGAAGGACTGTCCTATTTCAACGGGAAGGCGATAGCCACCTCCTATCCGAGGGTGCTTCGCGGATTCCTTGAGAAGAACGGGATCGAGGCTTCGATCCGCGAGATCCGCGGATCGGTGGAGATAGCACCGGCGGCAGGCATCGCTGATGCGATATTCGACATCGTATCTTCCGGAGGAACACTTGTTTCCAATGGCCTGAAGGAGGTCGAAAGGGTGCTTGAATCCGAGGCTGTCCTGATTGCCGGTCCATCACTTTCCGGAGACAAGATGCCCATCGTGGACAACCTGCTCTTCCGCTTTGATTCAGTTAGCGACAGCCGCAGCAAGAAATACATCCTGATGAACCTTCCGACCGCCTCTGTCGAAGAGGCTGTGAAGATACTCCCCGCCATGAGGAGCCCGACAGTCATGCCCCTTGCCATGGAGGGATGGTGCTCGATGCATTCCGTAGTGAAGGAGAGCGAGCTGTGGGACAAGGTGGAAGCGCTTAAGAAGATCGGGGCGGAGGGAATCCTGGTACTTAATCTGGACAAGGTCATAGCATGAATACAGTACTCAGACCATCGAGGGAAGACTGGCCCCTGCTGTGCCGCCGCGCGCAGCAGGATGACGACTTGATCGCCGGAAGGGTGCGTGATATCCTGACCAGGATCAAGGAGGGGGGAGAGCCGGCCCTGAGGGAGATAGTAAAAGACATAGAAGGGACCGTCCCGGACGATTTCAGGGTCCCTGAGGCGGAGATCTCCGGCGCAGGAGAGATTGTGCCTCAGAGGCTGAAAGATGCTGTCAGGGAGGCTAAAAACCGCATAGAGGCCTTCCACAGGCTCCAGAAGCCTGAGGACATAAGCCTCGAAGGCGGCGGAATCATATGCAAGAGGAGGTTCCTCCCCATAGACCGTGTCGGCCTGTACATCCCGGGTGGAAGCGCGCCGCTGTTCTCGACTATCCTGATGCTCGCGGTTCCGGCGGCCATCGCAGGTTGCCGCGAGACAGTGCTCTGTACTCCGCAGCGCCGTGACGGAAGCATAGCTCCTGAGATCCTCTACACCGCCTCCCTGTGCGGAATCCGGGAAATCTACCGCCTGGGCGGGGCTCAGGCGATTGCCGCAATGGCCTATGGCGCTGGTACGATCCAGCCTGTTGACAAGATCTTCGGTCCTGGCAACAGGTATGTGATGAAGGCCAAGCAGCTTGTCAGTGCCGAAGGGGTCGCCATCGACATGCCGGCCGGGCCTTCGGAAGTGATGGTGCTTGCCGACGGGAGTGCGGATGCCTCTTTCGTTGCTTCCGATCTGCTCTCACAGGCTGAACACGGTCCGGACAGCCAGGTTATGCTTGTGACTTGCAGCGAATCCTTCGCTGAGGCCGTGTCCCTGGAAGTAGACAGGCAGCTGGCAGCCCTTCCGCGCAAGTCTATAGCCGGTGCTGCCCTCGGCAACAGCCGTGCAGTCATCCTCGACACGAGGGAGGATATTATCGACTTCGCCAATTGCTATGCTGCTGAACACTTGATAATCAGCATGGAAGATCCATGGAAAGTGGCCGGAGGGATCAGGGCCGCCGGAAGCGTCTTCATCGGTAACCATTCTCCGGAGAGCGCCGGGGACTACGCGTCAGGGACCAACCACACCCTTCCGACAATTGGATGTGCAAGGGCCTTCAGCGGAATCGGCACGGAGAGTTTCATGCATGGGATAACCTATCAGGAGCTTAGCCCGGAGGGGCTCCGCTCAATTTCGGATACTATTGTAGAAATGGCTGAGGCAGAGGGTCTTCAGGCTCATGCCGAGGCGGTCAGAACCAGATTGTCATGAAAAAGGATGTGATTTCATTGGTCCGTCCGAACATCGCATCCCTGGAGCCTTATTCCACTGCCAGGGATGAGTACAAAGGGGAACTTGGAGTCCTTTTGGACGCCAATGAGAATCCTTTTGCCGGCAAGGGGATCAACCGTTATCCATCGACATCGGTGAAAGAGGCTCTGCGCAGCAGGATTTCCAGTATCAAGGGAGTGCCCTCCGGGAACATCTTCCTGGGGAACGGGAGCGACGAGGCGATAGACCTGTGCTACAGGATATTCTGCCGTCCGGGAATCGACAACGCCGTGTCTATATCCCCGAGTTACGGGATGTACGGGGTCTGTGCCGATGTCAATGACGTGGAGTTCAGGCCGGTCCTCCTCGGGGAGGATTTCTCTCTTCCTGCCGATGAAATCATAGCGGCATGCGATTCCAGGACCAGGCTCGTATTCATATGCTCTCCCAACAATCCGACGGCGAACGCTTTCCCGCTTGAAAGCATCCTCAAGGTGGTAGATTCGGTCGAGGCGGTGGTCGTGGTGGATGAAGCATATGTGGATTTTTCCTCTGCAGGCTCGCTGCTTCCCGTCCTGGGAAGTCACCGCAACCTGATCATCCTCCAGACCCTTTCCAAGGCATATGGCCTTGCCGGCCTGAGGGTGGGACTGGCTTTTGCGTGCGAGGATGTGATACGGATATTCCGTCAGGTGAAGTATCCCTACAACATAGGGACCGACACCCTGGAACTGGCCATCCGCTGTCTTGACGGCAGCAATGCCCTTTCGGAGATAGAGACCCTTGTGGCCGAGCGGAATCGCCTGGAGGAGATCCTCAGGGAAGAGAAATGCATCCTGAAGGTTTACCCCAGCGATGCCAATTTCCTGCTTGTCAAGGTGACCGATCCCGCGGGGTTGTACAAGGAACTGCTCGGGGCCGGGGTCATAGTCCGCGACAGGAGCCGGGTGACGCTTTGCGGCGGATGCCTGCGCTTAACTGTAGGAACACATGAAGAGAACGAGAAACTCATAGAAGTAATCCGGGCATATGGAAAATGATCTTATGAAAGTCCTGTTCATAGACAGGGACGGGACCATCCTCAGGGAACCCGAAGACGAACAGGTGGATTCCCTGGAAAAGATGGAGTGGGTGCCCGGGGTGATGGGCGCCCTCCGCAGCCTGAAGGGCCTGGGCTACAAGCTGGTGCTGGCATCCAACCAGGACGGGCTTGGCACGGAGGCTTATCCCCAGGAGGCTTTCGACATGGTCCACGGGAGGATGCTGCGTACCCTCGCGGGAGAAGGCATATGCTTCGACGACGAACTCATAGACAAGACCTGCGAATGGGAGAATGCGCCGACGCGCAAACCGCGTACGGGGATGTTCGGCGAGTATCTTGGAGGGGCATATGACCTTGCGGGAAGCTATGTGATCGGTGACCGTGTCACCGACGTCCAGCTGGCCAGGAACCTCGGTGCCAAGGCGATCCTGCTTGCCGATACCGTCCCTGAGGGATACTCTGACGTCTGCGTCCTTGCCACTACCTCATGGGAGAAGATCGCTGAATTCCTCCGCAGGACTGTAAGGACTGCGACGGTTGAGAGAAAGACCCGGGAGACGGACATCCGTATAACCGTCGATCTCGACGGGCGCCTGCCATCATCGGTTTCCACGGGGCTGAACTTCTTCGACCATATGCTGGACCAGATCGTACACCATGGAGGGATATCCCTGCAGATAGCTGCGGAAGGTGACCTGCAGGTGGATGAACACCACACCATGGAGGATGTCGCCATAACCCTGGGACAGGCCCTGACGGCCGCCCTGGGAAACAAGCGCGGCATCGGCCGTTACGGCTTCGCCCTGCCCATGGACGACTGTGACGCAGCAGTTCTCATGGACCTTGGGGGAAGAATTGATTTCCAGTGGGATGCGCAGTTCACCAGGGAGTACATCGGGGACACTCCCACGGAGATGTTCCGCCATTTCTTCCAATCGCTCGGGGCTGCGCTCCAGTGCAACCTTCACATAAAGGCACGCGGAGAAAACAACCATCACCTTTGCGAAGCTATATTCAAGGCGTTCGCCAGGGCCCTTAGGATGGCTGTACGCCGTGATCCCTACAGCGATGAACTGCCTAGCAGCAAGGGAGTGATATGATAGCTGTCGTGAAATACGATGCCGGCAATGTCCGTTCAGTGCTGAATGCCCTGGACAGGGCCGGCGCACGCGATGTGGTCCTGACTTCAGACCCGGACCTTCTACGCTCCGCTTCCAAGGTCATACTGCCGGGAGTAGGGGAAGCCTCTACTGCCCTGGACAGCCTCAGGAAGGAAGGACTTGACAGCATCATCCCGACCCTGGAGAATCCTGTCCTCGGGATATGCATCGGCCTCCAGCTTCTCTGCCGTGAGAGCGAGGAGGGCAATGTCCGCGGGATGGGAGTCTTTCCCGCATGTGTCAGGCGGTTCGTCCCGGACGGGGAAATCAAGGTCCCGCATATGGGATGGAACTCCTTGACAAGTCTGGAAGGTCCTCTGTTCGATGGCATTGACGACGGGACATATTTCTATTTCGTGCATTCGTACCGGGCGGACATATGCGATTGTACTGCTGCGGTGTGCGATCACGGAGGCCCATTCAGTGCGGCATTATGCCGCGGCAATTTCTACGGGGTCCAGTTCCATCCGGAGAAAAGCGGAGGCGCAGGCGAGAAGGTTATAAAGAATTTCCTTGGCTTATGATCCAGATAATTCCAGCCATAGACATAATCGGCGGAGCCTGCGTCAGGCTTTCGCAGGGAGATTTCGGGAGACAGGAGACATATGACGTGTCCCCGGTCGAGATGGCCTGCCGCTTTGCCGCAGCCGGTCTCAGCCGGATCCACCTGGTGGACCTGGAGGGAGCCAAAGACGGACGTCCGCGCAACCTCAAGGTACTCTCCGAGATCCGGTCCGCCGTCCCGATGGAGATTGAGTGGGGCGGAGGGATAAACAAGGAGGACCATGTCGAAATGGCCCTCGAATGCGGGGCCGACCATGTAGTGATCGGCAGTACTGCGGTCAAGGAACCGCTTAAATTCATAAAGTGGCTCAGGAAGCATGGCGGCAGCAGGATCATCCTGGGCGCTGACGTGCGGGACGGCCTGGTGGCTGTCCACGGCTGGCAGGAGTCCTCGTCGCTGAAGATCGCCGACCTGTTGGATCGGATGGTTCCGGAAGGACTTGAGGAAGTGATAGTTACGGATATCTCCCGGGACGGGATGCTGGAGGGACCTTCTGTGCCTCTCTATACTTCTCTCATGAAGGAGTATCCTGGCCTTACTTTTACGGTCAGCGGCGGCATCTCCTCCATGGATGATATCAAGTCGCTGGACATGCTCGGGCTCCCGAGGGTTATCGTCGGGAAGGCCCTTTACAGGAATCTCATCACCCTTGAAGAAATCTCAACATGGTTGCAAAAAGGATAATACCATGCCTGGACGTGACCGGCGGGCGTACGGTCAAGGGGATCAATTTCGTCGGCCTGAGAGATGCCGGCGATCCGGTCGACCTGGGCAGGAAATATGCCCGGGACGGGGCTGATGAGCTGGTCTTCCTGGACATCAGCGCGACTGTTGAGGAGCGAGCGACTTTTTCCGCCCTTGTGGAAAGGATCGCCAGGGAGATCGACATACCTTTTACCGTCGGCGGAGGGATCTCTTCCCTTGAAGCCGCCGGCAAGCTCCTGGAGGCCGGGGCGGACAAGGTGAGCGTCAACAGCGCCGCGGTCCACGACCCCGGGCTGATAGACGGGATCGCCAGGCATTTCGGGAGCCAGTTCGTCACAGTGGCCATAGATGCCAGGGTGGTGGACGGGAAGTGGGTGGTGACTACCCACGGTGGTCGGAAGATGACCGGCCGGGAGCTTTTCGAGTGGGCGCATGAAGCCCAGGAAAGGGGAGCGGGGGAGATATTGTTCACCTCGATGGACCACGACGGTACCCGGAACGGCTATCCATGTGAGACATATGCCGCGCTCGCGGACCTCCTCAGCATTCCTGTGATCGCCTCGGGAGGTGCAGGAAGCGTGGAAGACATCGCACGTGTCCTGACCGAAGGCAAGGCAGATGCTGCGCTTGCGGCAAGCATATTCCATTACAATGAGATCCCGGTGCCGGTGCTCAAGCGCGGGCTCCGCGGGATGAACATAAATGTCAGACTATGAAATTCGAAGAATTCAACCTCAGCAAGAACAGTGATTCCCTCCTGCCGGTAATCGTGCAGGATTGCGTGACACTGAAAGTCCTCATGTTGGGATATATGGACAAAGAGGCCTATGACAAGACTGTGGAAACCGGTCTCGTGACTTTTTTCAGCCGCAGCCGCCAGTGTCTCTGGACAAAGGGTGAGACGAGCGGGAACTATCTGCATGTCAAAGCGATGTATCCGGACTGCGATTCGGACACCCTTCTGGTAATGGCCTCTCCTGACGGACCGGCATGCCACAGGGGAACGACCGCCTGCTTTGACACTCCGGCCGAAGAAGGTTTCATCCGCGGTCTCCAGGCCCTGGTCAGCGGCCGCCACAAGGAGATGCCTGCCGGAAGCTATACGACCCACCTGTTTAACAAAGGGGTGAAGAAGATCGCCCAGAAGGTAGGCGAAGAGGCGACCGAGACAGTCATAGAGGCTGTGGACGGGAACCGGGCGGATTACATTTACGAGGTTTCCGACCTCATTTACCATCTGACAGTCCTGAACGAACAGATGGGAGTGAGCCTCCAGGACATTGAGAAGGAATTGGAATCCAGGCACAAATAAAGACGATTATGGACAAGGTACTTTTGACTCTTCTGCTTTTCGGCGTGAACCTCTGCTCTTCCGCACAGTCTGCGGACCCGGTGCAGGCACAGGTTCAGGTCTTTCCCGATTCCCTCAAGGAGGCAATGAAGGCGGAAATCCGCCAGGAGCTTATGGATGAGATACTGGATCAGATCCGGATGGACCATCCAGAGGCTCCGGAGGTGCCTGAGTCAGTTACTTTTGCGGGAAAGGCGGTAAGATTCGACACGGACGACCTTTACGAGAGGATGGACCGCGAGCTCATCGCCTTTACCTACATGCATTCCAATTCCACGTTGATGCTGAAGAGATCCGAGCGGATTTTCGCCCAGGTCGTCCCCATTCTGAAGGCCAACGGCGTCCCTGAGGACCTGAAGTACCTGATGGCCATCGAAAGCAATCTTGACCCAAAGGCCTATTCCTCGGCCGGAGCCGCAGGACTCTGGCAGTTCATGAAGGCGACAGGTATCCAGTACGGACTGGAGGTGTCATCGGAAGTAGATGAGCGGTACAATATAGAAAAGGCTACGGCAGCTGCCTGCAAGTACCTGAAGGATATTTACAGCAAGCATCCCGACTGGATGACGGTAGCTGCTTGCTACAATGCGGGGCCGGGAGGGGTCGGAAGGCGGCTGGAGAGCCAGAGACAGTCTTCTTCAATGCGCCTTTACCTTCCTGAAGAAACATCAAGGTACATGTTCCGTATCCTTGCCGCCAAGCTGTTCTTCGAGGATCCGGCGTCTTTTGGATACACCCTCACCGAGGAAGGCTATTATCCCTACCGTCAGCCGGCGAAGGTGGTTACCGTGGACTATGAGATCCCTTCGCTTGTGGATTTCGCGATCGCGAACGGGATTACTTATCTCGACCTTCGCAAGGCCAATCCCTGGCTTATCGGTATCAAGCTCACCAACGCTTCAAAGAAGACCTACAGGATCGTAATTCCGACCGTCAGATAAAGCTGCATCAGTTGTCCGGCATGATGAAGGCGACCGGGATGGTGTAGCTTGTCCTGACCGGCTTTCCGTCCTTCATGGCCGGTTTCCATTTGGGTGAGTTCTTGATTACCCGTACTGCTTCCTGGTCCAGTGCCGGTAGCAGTCCTTTCACCACCTCGACCTCCTGGACGCCGCCGTTGGTTCCGATGACGAATTTTACCATGACGGTGCCGTCTATCATGGATTTCTTTGCTTCCGGAGGATACTTCAGATGGGCTGAGACCCATTTACTGAAAGCATCCGGCCCCTGCCCCTTGAACTTCGGATAGACGTCCGGGGACAGGAATTCTTTCATACGAGCCTCGTGGTCAGGTCCTTCAGCCTTGCGAAGGAGGTGGCCTCCGGCCATCTCGATTATCCTTCCGTCATAGACAGTCCTCCGTCCCGCTACGGTCAGGGTGTCTCCTGGGGCGATGTTCATCTGCCTGAAACTCTGGTTGCGTCCTTCGCGGCCGTCCACAAGTCCGTAAACATATGCCTCTCCGGTGTCGTCCTTGAGGTAGAATGTGCCGCGCTGGGTATTGCGTATCTTTGTCACGACTCCGTGGAGGATGACAAGCGATGTGTCGCTGCGGGACATCCTGTTGAATTCCTGCGCAGTCTTGCGGACGCCCTGGGCATTGGCGCTGGGGCAGAGCATTATGGCCAGGAGGGAAGAAAGGAATATGTGCCTGTGTAGATGCATATGCTGGAAGATAGGTTCTGCAAATATACATTTTTCCTTGAAAATGATTACCTTGTAGCATTATGCGTAGAATTTCCCTTTTTCTCTTTCTGACTATTGTCCTGTCGGCTTGCGGCGGGCATGCGGATAAGCCTGTGATAGGAATCAGTTGCGGAGTTACATCAGGCGGGACGTCGCAGCTCGCTCAGACATATGTCGAGTCAGTGACCCTTGCCGGAGGCATTCCGGTGATTATCCCTACCGTACGCAGCGACGGGGAGGCTGCAGACCTGGTCGCCCTCTTCGACGGGATAATCTTCTCAGGAGGGGAGGATGTGCAGCCGTCAATCTATGGGGAAGAGGTCCTGAACGAGACAGTGAAGTCCAACGTTCCCCGGGATGTCAGTGATTTTGCGCTGGCGAAGGCCGCCCTCTCGTTGAAGAAACCCATCCTCGCCATATGCCGTGGGGCACAGCTAATGAATGTCGCAATGGGCGGAAGCCTGTACCAGGACATCCCTTCGCAGGTCCCCGATGCAGTAGTCCACGGAGGTGGAGCAATGCACAAGATCGGCCTTGAACATGACGGATTCCTATACCGGATCTATGGCACTGACAGCCTGTCAGTCAATTCATTCCACCATCAGGGTGTCAAGGATCCCGCGCCGTCGCTCAAGATTGCGGCCAGGACCCCTGACGGGTTGGTCGAAGCTTTTGAAACGCCCCTGGTCTGGGCGGTCCAGTTCCATCCCGAAAAGATGATTCATGAGGGCGACCGCAGCTGGGTGCCGGTTTTCAGCGAATGGATGAAGGGAATGAAGTAGTCCCTAGATCTTTATCTGGTACAGGGAGGTTATCGCCGTGATGTAAAGCGTGTCACCTGCTACCAGGAGGGAAGTTGGGCGCTCCGGGACGCTGATTGTGCGCAGGTGCTTCCCGTCAGGGGAGTAAACGCTTATGTCTCCGTCGGTTACGTAGATGCGTCCTGACTTGTCAGACGCTATGCCCCTGTCAGCACCGGAGGCGAAAACGCGGCTTTCCTGGAGCCGTCCCCTTGGGTCCGTCTTTGACACATAAACCAGCTGGTGGTACTCGTCTATCGTGCAGACCTCCTGCCCGGGAATAACCGGGATCAGGGACGAACAGCGGAACAGGTCCTCATAGTAGGGGATGACCGTGCTTCCGTCCAGTGCGATGAAACAATCTTTTGGCGTGTTCTTACTGAGATATTCCCCGTATGAGAGGGAACGGTTGCCCGGATAAAGCATCCTTCCTGGCTGGAGTCCATCCATGGGCCGCAGCGGAAGGACCGTGAAACTGTCTTCCGGGTTCTCCGGATCGATCGAATAGATTTTCGGCACATAGGTGAATCCCCAGAGTCCGCCGCTGCCTTTCCATCCGAAGAGTGGCCTCTGCCGGTTCCGTGTGTCATCGTTGTTGTAGCCTGGCTGGGAGATGTATTTCACCATGACCAGGAGACGATCTTCTGTGTCACATGCCAATGCCACAGGTCCCCATGGAAAATCGGCGATCGAAGTGATTTTCCCGCTCTCTGCATCCATCCGGTATATGCGCCTCATCCTCTGTTCGCAGAAATAGACGTTACCCTTGCTGTCGCGGGTAAGTCCGTCGATGAATTCGAATCCGCCTACAAGCTTTTCTACTGCATCTTTACGGTTCTCAATGGGATGCAGCCTGGATTCGTCACCGCGTACGTGCAGACGCGCAAGTTCCCATCTGCGGGCTTCACGGGCGGAATTCACGTCCATGAGGCTGGCATTCGAAGTGAACTTGATGCGCTGGTGTGCATAGTTGTGCACGTTC
>CADCQP010000067.1 GCA_902803535.1 uncultured Bacteroidia bacterium
AGCGCGCTCTCAAGTGGCTCAGCGTCGGTGCCCAGCCGACCCTCGTTGTCCGCAGGATCCTCTCCTATGAGGGAGTTCTTCTGCGCAAGCACCTCCAGGGCGGAGTTGAGAAGGGTGCCCTTACCCAGGAGCAGGCCGATGCTAAGTGGAACGCATGGAAGCAGCAGAGGGACACCAAGATCGCTGCCAAGGAGCAGGGAATAGAGAAAGCCGCCGCCGCTAAGGCCAAGGCTGCCGCTGAGGCAGAGGCCAAGGTCAACGCAGTAAGGGCTGAGGCTCTCGCAAAGAAGAAGGCAGAGGCTGAAGAAGCTGCCCGCAAAGCCGCTGAAGAAGAGGCTGCCGCTAAGGCTGCCGAGGCTGAGGGTGCAGAGGCTCCTGCACAGGAAGACGCGCCCGCAGAGGCCTAAGATGCTCTGCAGCGTCGCAAAGATCGTCAAGTCCAACGGCACTGACGGAGAGCTTCTGGTAAACCTCCTCGAAGGCTGGCCTGACGAACTGAGAAAAACGGAACCGGTGTACATCGAAATCGATGGGCTGCCGGTTCCTTTTTTTGTGGTTTCCCTTAGGTCTAAGGGGAATAAGAACTATCTGAGGCTCAATGATGTGGAGTCGCTGACCGATGCAGAAGAGCTGGTCGGTTCGTACATATGCATTGAGAAGGGGACGCAGGATGAGCCGCTGCCTTCGATGGATAATCTGTCTGAGATTGAGATGGAGGCTTTGGTGGGCTGGGAGCTTGAGGATGCGGACGGGCGCAGGATCGGGACGATCACGAGTTTCGAAGATATCCCGGGGAATCCATGCATATGCGTGGGTGATGTCCTGGTCCCTTTGCATGAAGACCTTATCGTGGATGTCGATCCGGAGAGCCGGATCCTCACAATGGAAATCCCCGAAGGTCTGGTCTAATCTGTTATAATAGCAGCTGATCACTTTCCACAGGCTTCCTCTGGCTTTCTCCTCTGGAAGCCTTCGTTACGCTCATCCCCCCACCGCTTCGCGGCGGTGCCCCCCGTTCACATGGTCACGGGCGACCATGGGCTTCCATGAGGAGAAAGCCAGAGGAAGCCACGGGGAACCAGAGAAGGACAAAAGAGATAACCCCTTAATACAGATCTTCGGAGTAATCGAAGAGGATGCCCTGCCGGGAGCAGAGATCGGAGAGGAGAGGATTGGCAGTGTCTTTGGGCGACAGGATGATGTCTTCGGCAGGGATGCCCCAGGCGATGCCGAGCGACGGGTCGTTCCAGGCGATGCCGGCCTCTGAGGGAGGAGCGTAGAAAGCATCACATTTGTACTGGAAAACCGCCTCTTCGCTGAGGACGCTGAACCCATGGGCGAAACCCCTGGGAATAAAGAACTGACGGTGGTTTTCGCCTGTCAGCTCAACGGCTACGCTGCGGCCGAAAGTCGGTGAACCGACCCGGATGTCGACAGCCACGTCGAGGACCCGGCCCGACACAACCCGGACCAGCTTGCTCTGGGAATCTTTCCCCTTCTGGAAATGAAGGCCGCGAAGGACACCGTAAGAACTGCGGCTCTCATTGTCCTGCACGAAATGCACGGGACGCACCTTCTCGTCGAATTCCCGCTGGGACCAGGACTCGAAGAAATAGCCCCTGGAGTCGCCGAAGACCCTGGGTTCGATTATCACCACTCCGGGTATTGAAGTCTCTATTACGTTCATCCCCAAACGGTTTCTCAGAATATCCTTTCCATCAGCTGCCACTTGTCCGTCGATGGGGCGGAGGGATCCGCACCCTGGAACTGGGCGACATATGCCTCCCACTCCGCCTGACGAGGCAGGGTCGCGAGACGCGCATTGTCCCTGACGAAATCAAAGTCGTCCACTGTGTCCATTATCATGAACAGACGGCGCCCGCGGCGGAATATCTGCATGTCCAAGATTCCCACCTGACGCTGGCCCTCAATTATTTCCGGCCACACATGACGGTGCACCTCGCAGTATTTCTCAATCATCTCGGGATCGTCCCGCAGCTCAAGTGTCTGGCAATAGCGTTTCATCCTTACATCCCTCCCCTCCTGATGTGGAGCTCTATCGCCCCCTCGGGCATATGCTTCTTGTCATCGATCACAAGGGCCAGGTAGCCGCCGCCGCCGGCCCCGGGCATCTTCCATGCCAGGACGCCTTCCATGACGGAGTACTTGTCAATGTAATCCTGGACGCCTTCCTGGATCATGGCCGGGAACAGGGCGATCTGGGCCTCGAAAGAAGCCTTGTAGGCCTCTGCAAAGCCCTTCAGGTCCTTTGAAAGGATGGCCTTCCAGCAGTCGTCCGCAGCCTTCGCAAGGGCCGCGACCTTCGGACGGGTTATGTCTTTCCCCTCGACGACGGAGCAGCCGCTCCTGCGGGGAAACATCGGGATCATGCACAGATGGTCCTCCAGCCAAGTGAGAATGCCCTCGTCATCGACGGTTTCGATCTTCTCCGGCCAGAAGTGGGCATCATAATAATGACGCGAAAGCCCTGGAACGCATATGCCTATCGCATCCTGCGCGCCGGAAATGATGCCGTCAGTGCGCTCGGGGTCGTTCTCGAAGCAGAACACGAGCTTGGCGAGCATCTCCGGATCCATCGTCGGGAGATGCATCGGCCATATGCGCCTGATAGTGTTGCGCGTAGAAGTGGAGAGGCCGCAGCGGTCGCGTATCTCGAACGTAGGCTCGAGGCTTATCGTCAATGCCCAGCCCGGGCAGAGACATGAGACATATGGCTGGTCGATCCATGTTCCGGCGAGGTCGAGCCGGGTCGGAATCTGGGGCTGCGCCTTCTTAAGGTCGGTGCTGGAACGCGCCTGAAGCCCCTCGGAGGGCTCGCGCTTGAGCACGACGTACTCGATGCCCCTCTCGCGGCAGAACTGCTCCTTCTCGGGCCTGCTGCCGTCTTCATTCACCACGAAGACATCAGGGTGCAGGGCCTCTACGGTGGGGATGAAGTCCATCACACCGCTCCCGGCATTGATGAAGGCGTCCTTGACGTAACGGATGGCGCGCACCATGAAAAGGCGCTCCTGCTCGCTGTAAAGGGTCTTATGGCCCTTGAGGACCTGTATGGTCTTGTCGCTGCCGATTCCGACGTAGAGATCCCCGTAGGCCGAAGCCTCCTTGAAGAACTCCACGTGCCCGCTGTGGAGCAGGTCATAGCAGCCGGATACGAAAACTTTCTTCGGCATGGGGCTAGAGTTTCAAAGTGGAAAGACAGGAGACGGTAGCGGGAACATCCTTCTCGTCAACCACGATGGAGATGCTCATTTCCTCGCCTCCCTGTGAAGATGCGATGACGTTGATCCCGGCCTGTCCGATTGCGGAATAGACCTTCCCGGAGATGCCCGGGACATTGCGCATACGGTAGCCGAATACGGAGACTATCCCTACTTCCCTGAGGTCGTAGGAAAGGTCGTTGTACTGCGCTTGGTAGGTGTCCGAAATCAGGGAGCGGAGGGCGTCCTCAGCCCTCTGGGCCAACCTGCGCTTGACCGCGAAGCTGACGCTGTACTCGGCCGAAGCCTGTGAAATGAAATGGACGTTGACCCCGCTGCGGGCCAGGGCCCCGAAGATGGCAGAGGATATGCCTATGTTCCCCAGGAGGCCGGTACCGTAAACGGTGAAGAGGGTCATGGGCTCGGAGGACACCACACCGGTGATGCCGCTTTCCTTTACCCCTGAACCTTCTGCGCTGATTGTCAGGCATTTCTCGCCTTTTTCCAGCGAGTAGAGTTCAATGGGAATCCCCGCCTTGCGAGCGGGAAGCATGGCCAGGGGGTAGAGGGGATTGCCGGAAGAGAAGATCTGGGCGGCCTCTTCATATGTCACCTCGGTATAATTCGTTCCGGGGGAATATGCCCTTACCATGAAGACCACGGCGGATGCTCCGGTGACCGAGCCTATGATGTTGGCCGTGAGCTCGGAACCGCGCTTGCCCAGGGCGACAGTCTCGCCCTGCACCTTGCGTCCATATGCTCCTGCGATGACCGTGACGCCGTCAGAGGACATGGAGCCTGCGTTCTTGCCGGTGAGCTTCCAGTCGATGACAGGCACCCCGCCGGAATTCTCACAGACTATCAGCGACCGGCCGTCGATGACCTCCGGGATGACTGTCGTACCGCCTGCCTGAAGCGCCGCCGCGAAACACTTGGCGCAAAGCACAACCAGGAAGGCGTTGAGATACTCGATCAGGCTGTTGTCCCTGAAAGCCAGCGACATACCCTCGTCCAGAAGGGATATGATCCTTCCGACCGTGGAGTCAACATCGGCATGGTACCGTCCTAAGGCATCCCCGCCGAGGCCCTCCCCCGGAAGGGACTTGAAGAAATCCCCCAGGGCTTCGAGCTCCGCGCTGGAGTCCTTTTTGTGTACAAGCTGGTCCTCGACACATGCCGAGAACCTTGCCTTCAATTCTTTACCAGGGCTGGTAACCACGATGTCACCACCATGCAGCATTCCGCCGAGCACCTGTGCATCGGCAGAAGCATTCGCATCCAGGAGAATATGATATACTTTCATCTTACTTGCAAAGATAGCGAATGTTTTGAGATTCCGGCTATGGACCGGGCAGAGTCAACCGCGCGCGGAAATCTGCACGTAGGTCTTCTCGTCGGTGACGCAGCGGTAGGCGGGACGGATGATGCGGCGTCCCTCGAAATTCAGTTCCTCGTTGCGGTGGGCGCACCAGCCGACGACCCTGGCCATGGCGAACAGCGGAGTGTAGATGTCCTGGGGGATTCCGATCAGGTCATAGACGAAGCCCGAGTAGAAATCCACGTTGGCGCACAGGGTCTTGACATGTCCCTTCACCTTGTAGATAGTCTCCTTGGCGACCTTCTCAATCCTCTCCAGGAATTCGTACTCGTCCAGGCGTCCCTTCTCGGCAGCCAGCTTGGCCGCCATCTTCTTCAGCAGGACGGCCCTCGGGTCGGAAAGGGTGTAAACTGCATGTCCGATACCGTAGATAAGTCCCTGTCCGTCAAGTTCTTCCCCACGAAGGATCCCTTCCAGGCGCTGCGCGATGAGGTCCTCGTCTTTCCAGTCCTTAACGGTGGATTTCAGGTAGTCCAGCATCTCAGAGACCTTGATGTTGGCACCTCCGTGCTTCGGGCCCTTGAGGGATCCGATCCCGGCCGCGATCGAAGAATAGGTGTCGGAACCGGTGGAAGAGGTGACCCTCACCGTAAAGGTGGAGTTGTTACCTCCTCCGTGCTCGCTGTGGAGGATCAGGAGCAGGTCGAGGGTCTTGGCCTCGAGCGGGGTGAACCCACCCTTGAGCATGAACAGGAAATTCTCGGCAAAAGAGAGGTTCTTCTGCGGATGACGGATGTGCAGGGAACGCCCCATCTCACCGTGACGGAGCATGTTGTAGGCATATGCGATGATCGTGGGGATCTTGGACATAAGCAGGATACTCTGGCTCATCAGGTTCTCCTTCGAGGTGTCATCGGGATTCCGGTCGAACGTATAGAACTCCAGTACACTTCGGGCCAGGATGTTCATGATGTTGTGCCCCTCCATCTCGATAATATGCAGCAGGGTGTTCTTCTTCAGAGGCATATTCTCCTTTATCACCTTGCAGAACATGTCCAGGTCGCCCCTTCCCGGAAGCCTGCCGGAAAGGAGGAGATAGGCCACCTCTTCGAATCCGAAGCGGTTCTCGCGCAGGATGGCATCCACCAGGTCCGCCACCTCGTACCCGCGGAGGAAGAGCTTCCCTTCAATGGGGGTAAGGCTCCCGTCTTCGTTCCTCTGGTAACCGACTACGTTTCCGATGTTGGTCAGTCCGACCAGCACACCGGTTCCATCCTCATTGCGGAGACCGCGCTTGACGTCATATTTCTTGAAAAGGGAGTTGTCGATCCCGGAGCTTTCCATCATCTCGGCGGAGAGCTTTTCTATCAGATAGTCACGTAGTTCCATAGATCCGTCTGCATATGTTTGAGGTGAATTCCTTAGTTCCCATGGGCTTCCCGCCTTCCATCAGGCGGGCCAGGTCAACAGTCGCACATCCTTCCCCGAAAGACTCTTCCAGCGCCTTAACTACCAGTGCCGCTGCCTCGTTCCATCCGATATGCTCAAGGAGCATCACTCCCGAGAGGATGTTCGAGCTGGGATTGACGAGGTCTTTACCGGCGATGTCCGGAGCAGTCCCGTGGGTAGCCTCGAATATGGCGTCCCCTGTGGTGTAATTGATGTTCGCCCCCGGTGCCATGCCTATGCCTCCGACCTGGGCGGCAAGCATGTCGGAGATGTAGTCCCCGTTCAGGTTCATGGTCGCCACGACACTGTACCTCTCCGGATAGAGGAGGGCGTTCTGGAGGAAAGCATCGCATATGCAATCATTTACGGTGAGGCGCCCGGAGGCGATCTCCTCGCCGAATTCGCGCTCTGCGAGTTCGTAGCCCCATTTCTTGAATCCGCCCTCGGTGAATTTCATGATGTTCCCTTTGTGGACCAGCGTAACAGTCTTGCGGCCGTGGTCAAGGGCGTACCTGCAGGCCGCCCTAACGAGCCTCTCAGTCCCTTCCTTGGAGACGGGCTTCACTCCGAATGCAGAGGTCTCGGGGAACCTTACCTTATTGACTCCCATTTCCTTGCTCAGGAAATCGTAGAACCTGGCGGCCTCGGGGCTTCCGCTCTCCCACTCAATGCCGGAATATATGTCCTCGGTGTTCTCGCGGAAGACCACCATATCCACTTTCTCGGGATGCTTTACGGGGGATGCGACGCCTTTGAACCAGCGTACCGGCCTGAGGCAGACGTACAGGTCAAGCCCCTGGCGCAAGGCTACATTCAGGGAACGGATTCCTCCGCCGACCGGGGTCATGAGGGGCCCCTTGATCCCTATGTGGTACTGCCTGAAAGCGGCGATAGTCTCCTCGGGAAGATAGGTCCCGAATTTTTCATATGCGGTCCCGCCGGCCGGAACTTCCATCCACCGGATAGAGCGGCTCCCTGCATATGCCTTTTCTACGGCGGCGTCCAGGACCTGCATCATGGATGCGGTGACTTCCGGGCCGACACCGTCGCCTCTTACGATAGGTACAGTCTGGTTTTTAATTGTTTCCATCTTTCAAGCTGTTCAGTGCAGAGCCGGCCCTGAACCAGGAAAGCTGCTGCTCGTTGTACGTGTGGACCATCTGGAATGTGTCAGCGGTGCCATCGCTGTGGCGGACCGTGACGTTTACCGGCTGACCGGGGCGGATGCCGCTGCAGTGGATGTCGAAGGTGTCACCCTCGCGCACGAGGTCGTAGTCGCCGGGGTTGGCGAAGACCAGGGCGAGGACTCCCTGTTTCTTGAGATTGGTCTCATGGATCCTGGCGAAGCTCTTGGCCATCACGGCCTTGACTCCGAGGTACCGGGGCTCCATGGCTGCATGTTCGCGGCTGCTGCCCTCTCCGTAGTTCTCTCCGGCCACGATGACGCTGCCGAAGCCTTCCTCACGGTAGGCCAGGGCGGCTTCGGAGACAGGGACTTCGCGGCCGTGCAGCAACACCGCGTTGGTCTTGCCGTTGAAGGCATTGGTCGCTCCCATCAGGAGGTTCCTGGATATGTTCTGGAGATGACCGCGGTATTTCAGCCAGGGGCCGGCCATCGAGATGTGGTCCGTAGTGCATTTCCCGCTGACCTTGATCAACAGCCTTGCCGACAGGAAATCCTTCCCGTCCCACCTGCCGAAGGGCTCCAGCTTCTGGAGACGGTCGCTCCCTTCGCGGATGATGGGCTGGCCCTTCCCAGGTTCCGGGGTTATGAGTCCCATGTCGCAGGGGGCGAATCCATCCGGGGGAAGTTCCGCGCCACTAGGTGCCGGGAGGTCTTCGACCCCCTTGGTAAGGCTCCCGGTAAAGGCCAGTGCTACAGCCGTTTCCGGGGAGACTATGAAGGCGTGGGTGTTGGGATTCCCGTCTGCCCTCTTGGAGAAGTTCCTGTTGAAGGAAGTCACTATGGTGTTCTTCGCCGTGGGGTCGGAGGTCTTGCGCTCCCACTGTCCGATGCACGGGCCGCAGGCATTGGCCATAATGATGGCCCCGGCCTTCTCGAGGGACTCCAGGATCCCGTCGCGCCTGGCCGTGGCCTTGATGCGTTCGCTTCCTGGATTGACAATGAGAGAGGCCTTGGGCTTGAGGCCGCGCGAGAGGAACCGCTCAGCCACGCTGGCAGCGCGGGAGAGGTCCTGATATGAGGAGTTGGTACAAGAGCCGATCAGGGCGACCGAAACTTCCTCGGGGTAATCCTTCTCCCTGACATATGCCTCCATATGCCCGAGTTCGTTCGCGGCATCGGGCGTGAAGGGGCCGTTGACATATGGCGTGAGAGCGTCGAGGTCGATCTCGATGACGCGGTCGAAGTATTTTTCTGGTGCCTCAAGTACTTCTGGATCAGCGCAGAGCTCCTGCGCCTGAGCATCCGCCTTTCCGGCTTCTGAAGCGCGTCCGGTTGCCCGGAGGTAGTCCGACATCTTGCGGTCATATGGGAAGACGGAGCACGTGGCGCCGACTTCCGCTCCCATGTTGCATATGGTCGCCTTGCCGGTCGCGGAGATGGTGCTGCAGCCTTCGCCGAAATATTCTATGATGGCGTTGGTGCCGCCTTTGACGGTGAGGATGCCGGCGAGCTTGAGGATGATGTCTTTGGGGGAAGCCCAGCCTTTCAGGCTGCCTTTGAGATGTACTCCGATGATCCTGGGAACCTTGAGCTCCCAGTCCATCCCGGACATCACATCGACGGCATCGGCGCCGCCTACCCCTATGGCGATCATCCCGAGGCCTCCCGCGTTGGGCGTGTGGGAGTCGGTCCCGATCATCATCCCGCCGGGGAATGCATAGTTTTCAAGTACTATCTGGTGGATGATCCCGGCCCCGGGCTTCCAGAAATCCATGCCGTAGCAGCTGGCTGCGCTGCGCAGGAAATCATAGACCTCGGCATTGGCCCTGAGGGCTGCAGGCACATCCTCTCCGGCCCCGTCGCGGGCACATATGAGATGGTCGCAATGGATGCTGGTGGGCACCGCCACACTTTCCTTCCCGGCGTTCATGAACTGCAGGACCGCCATCTGCGCGGTCGCATCCTGCATCGCCACCCGGTCAGGCCGGAAGAAGGCATAATCCTCTCCCCTGCGGAAAGCACTAATGTCCTGTCCGCCAGAAAGATGCCTTTGGAGAATCTTCTCGGCATATGTCATGGGATGATTCGGGCTTTTCATAGGCTTACTAACTAACTACACAAAGAAACAAAATTCCCCGGGAATAAACAACATTCCGCAGGCGTGTTTCATAAGTCATTTACAGCCTTGCAATAACGCAAAGTTCCTACCCCCGTTTGGAGGGCAGGAACTTTAAAGAACTGACACTGAGTCAATTATTTACAAAACACAGCCTTTTTGAGAGGCCTGGGCCGGGAGAGCCGTACGGCTTAGTCCAAGGGCCCCGGAGAGAGGATATCTTCCTCAGAGAGCGGCTCCCAGGGGCCGTCCTTCGCCTCGAAGAGCACGGTGCCGCTCTCGAACGAACGCAGGCTGTGCCACTGTCCGGCAGGGATATTCAGCACGTCGCCGCCCGGAACCATATCCACCGTCTCCACGAGCGCCCCGGAGGCATCATAGAGGTACTCCTCGAAATGACCGCGAAGGCATATGACTATCTCGTTGGAGGCGCGGTGCCGATGCACCGGAAGCACCGTCCCCGGCTCGATTGCATTGAGCATCCGCTGCGACTTATCCTCCGCGCTGTTGCGAAGGTCGAAATTCATCCGCAACCGCGGCGAGGCTTTCGCCTGAGCAGTGAGGGAGTCGAATAAAGCATGTGTAATCTTCATAACAATTTCATTCTGAGCGATCTTGTCATTCTGCGCGAAGCGAAGAATCTACTTCTTCAGTCCGGCCAAGTACTCCTCGTGCAAATGATAATACTTCTTCATAAACACCACGTATGCCACTGCCAGCAGCAGGCACACGCCAATCAGATAGCCCCAGTGCCAGACGGCTGTCGCCGGGATCAGGATCATCCCAACGCTGATGGCCAGCTGCAAAAGCATATACACCGACGACACCAACGTATGCTCCATCCCCAACTCATTCGCCATCAGTTGGTACGCATGCTTTCGATGCGCCTCGCCCAGGTTCTCGCGAAGCATAATCCGGTGCACAATCGTAAGAACAGCATCCACGCCGTACACCGCCAAGAACACGATATACGTAAAGTCGCCAGCACTCAAGATCAGCAGTCCAAGCACAAACACCACGATGAATGCTGCCCCCACGCTTCCCACGTCGCCCGCAAAGCATTTCGCCTTTCCTTTCGGACGGAAGTTGAACCAGCAAAACACCAGATCTGCCAGCAATGCCACAACAATCAACCGCTGGTCCACAAAGTCCATCCGGCTGTTCAGCCAAGCAAGCGGCAGAAGGACCGCCAACGTATAACCGCCATTGATCCCGTTGATTCCGTCCATGAAGTTATATGCATTCGTAATGCCAACACACAGAATCAGCGCCGCCAGCACAATCCACCAGCTCTCTAAATTCAGCACATTCCACTGATAGAACATCAGGAACATCGCGACGAACTGCACCACCAGCCGCACGCTATCAGGCAGCGAATGGATATCATCCACGAAACTGACACCCGCCACCAGCGTCAGACCCAGCAGGAACGGCCACATCTCCACGCCGAAGAATGCAGCATATATCCACATCCCCAGCACATATATAATCCCCCCCGCCCCGCAGCACCACCTTCGTATGTGAGCTCCGCTCATTCGGCTTGTCGATTATGTTAAACCTGTCCGCTATACGGAAGTAAACCAACTCCGCCACCACCAGGACGGCAGCGATAATCAAATATGTTACGTAAATATTCATAATCAATGGAATTATTATCACCAAAGGGTATCACAGCTTGTGACACCCCTCATGCAGAAAGTGCGAATATTAGAAACCAATCAATTCCTCTTTGAAATACCAATTAGGAACCCCTAATATACCGATTATCGGTCAAGCAGTTTTATCTTGAAGAACCATCAAAACAAACTATATTACAGCAGCTTACAGCACCTATCTGTTAACCATCGGTCAAGTATTAGACCAATTTATACCGTGTATTAGGACCCTGCCCCAACTTATCGCACACACATTCATTTCTTCTTGTATTTCTGATAAGGATTCCTCGGACTCTCTGGGAACATACGCTCTATCAATCCCTCTTCCAGCATTGATGGTATAACATGATTTAGAAGATATGCAGAATTTCTTTTTATCATTTTTGCAATGTATTCCAACGACACCCAATCATCACAAATAGAAATAATTTCTCCTCGGATTTCTTCTTTGCTCATCCTCTTCTTGTGAACGTTGCTTCCTACATTGCTTCCTACATTGCTTCCTACATTGCTTCCTACATTGCTTCCTACATAACTATCTAGGCTACTTTCAAGGTTGCTTATTGGAATATGGTATTTAGTACCTCTTCCATAACCTTCCGATTCCAGCAACCCTTTCGTACACATCTCTTTCAAAAGCATCGTGATGTCAGCCCTATGCATATTCAATACAAACCGCAACCGCTCGTTAGTAACACTTCCTTCACTATATGCCAACGAGAGCGTAGTCAGATAGTTGTGATCCACATTAACAATACTGTTGCCAAATATCCTGATAAGCCCCTGTTGGATACCGTCATCCAGCAAAGCTACCATCGGAAGATGCAGGTTCACCGTATCCGGACGCAAAGTCGTCTCAATATATGGCACTCTCCAGTTCGCATCGCTCCATCCTTTCAAAATCTTGTCCACACCACTACCTGCCTTCTCCGCAGCACCCAGCATCATAAACATTTTCTGTAGCGCCTTGTTCCTGCAAACACTCTGCCCTCCATCATAATATTGAGCTTTCGTGATAAGCAATGTACCCGGATTCGAGAAAATGAACTCATTCTTCACGTGCTTCACAATCAGGCTGGCATTCACACTGAAATCGGCATGTACGCAAAGATTGATAAATGCCTCGCGAACAGCCACGTGAGCCGTCGTTTCATCTATACGCTGATTCCCTTCCAGTTTGAAAGGCACCGGCAGGAAGTTCTGCAACCTTGGCAGCACCCGTCTGTAGTATTGAAACAGGTTTGCTTCCCACGTCCCGTCCGGGTATATTCTCGCCGACCACCGTCCATTCGGGTCATTATCCATCCATTCCTGGTAGTCTGGGAAGAAGTCAGGGGAACAAGCATTATCCGTGATAGAGTCATACTTGCCGAACATCAGCAACCCCGCCAACGTAAACCCCTCTTCTCCCGTTTCACGGTCTATTCTGTAACCACCAAGTTTCTCCAGCAGCTTCTTGTCGTCAAATCCCAGCCAGGGATGATTCGGCCTGGCCGTTGCAAACAGCTGCCGGTACTGCTGCAACGACTCCTTGTCAATATCCTCAAAGGAGTAGTTTGGAAGAATCCTGCTGTCTGCCGGTTTCGACACGTTGGCATCAGCAAACATCCTCTGAACCTCCTTCTCCGTACACTTAAAATCGCCTTCAAAGTCCCGCTTAAACGTTCCGTTATATGGGTTCGTCGTCCTGAACACCGGGCGTTGTTCTCTGGTGGCGCTGGGAATGTGGAACAACATAATGTTGTAGCCGTTAAACTTCACCGCCTCCACATCATCGTTCTTCAACAGGTTACAACTCACCGTCGACTTGTTGTTCACGTTGCTCCAGAAGTCTTTCCTGTACTTCTCTACCTTCTCATCGGAAATCACATCCAGATACAACTTGCCATTCTTCTCCTCCACGCCAAAGATGATAGTGCCACCTTCCGTATTAGCAAACGAAGAGTAGGTATCCCAGAAGCTACCCGGGAAACCGCCTGAAGCATGTTTGAACTCCAAGTCCTCCGACTCTCTCTTGGTCAGAATATCATTCAAGAACTCTCTTATCTTTTCCTGGTCTCTAAACGCCTGCATAATCTTCAATAGTTAAGTCTTTATTATGCCTCCACTTTTTTCAATTCCCTACCGGAGAATGTACCATAACTTTTCCCTGACACCTCGCCTTTCTTGTAATAATCACAAAGTGCCTTGATAACCGTCTCAAAATCCTTGCGGTCACTGACTTTTATATGACCATCCTCTCCGATTGGTATACTCTCACCATAGCGCTTGCATACCTTCGCCATTTTCTTAATTCGGTTGCCATCCAATCCATTCAAGCCACCATTTTGTTGCAGTTTAACAAGCTTCTTATGCAGACTTGTATTTGTCTTTAAATCTTCTTCTACAACGTCCAACCCGTCAATCAGCGTTGTCCTCTTCATCTCATCCACTACTTCTATAGCTTTGGCATGATATTCCTCTTGCAGTCCCACTATCTGTTCAAATGGGACTTTCTTCAGCACATAAAATGTATCCTCCCAGTAAACACAGTCAATCTGTTTGTCAAGTGTAACCGCCTCACCTTTCATCAGTGTCAGCTTCTTAGAAGTTGAATTGAAGATAGTTCTGATCTGGCGTATTAGAATATTCTTTTCGTTGTCATTCTTCTCATCTATGGCAATCTTGCTAATCATTATCTTCCTGAAAGTATAAATCCACGATGCATTGTCAACATCGAGAAATCCAATACAATATGCCCAAAGTTCCTCATTCTCCGAGACTATCCCATCTATACTCTCAACCTTGGGCAGTTCCTTGCCCAACTGGTTCACCACCACATCTGAGAAAGAAGATGTCTCTGCTTTCAGTTTATAGGAGAACAAATGGTCCGTATCATCAGAGATAGGGTCATAATCTATCAGAGAATAATCTTTTGACAATGTTCTCTCTAATTCTTTAATCGAAAGGTCATACAGGTAACTCCTTATCTCATCGTCCACGTCTATCTGATACACCTTGAACAAATATTTGTCCAAGGTCTTGTCACGCTTCCCTACACCGTTCTTCAAGATTCGGGTAATGAAATGCAACTTCACATCCTCTTCCTTTGTCTCACGAATCTTAGCCAGGACCTCATCAAGCTTGGTCGGTTCCTTGATTTCATTTTCTTTCTTTGCCATAATATAACTTGAAGCCTATTTGGTATAATTGGTAATTGACATTCTCTTTGAAATCTTTATTATCTGTAATAACAAGCGCATCATGAGAGACACCTGAGTTATCGCCCACAATTGTATATTCCACCTCTAGCAGAGAGTACCATATACTTAGCAGTGGATTTATCAGAATCATGTTTGAATTTGTATAAATCTTGTATATAAGTGCCATTATGACAATGAAGATAGCACATTCAAACCAACTGCTGAAATCGCTGGCGAAAAAAGGCACAATATAGGTAGCGATATAGCCTACAGCTTCACTGTTCCTGTTGTTTATCTTTGTCGCATTTACTACCTGTCCATTAGGCAGATTCTTTTTCAAGTTCAGCAGCAAAATGATTATTCCAACCACGCCTAATACAGACACTCCGACCAACAAACACGACATCCCGAAATGTGCCAGAAAGCACTTCACAGTTTCGCTGTTCAGTCCCCCCCAGTGCAAGTATGTCCATCCTTCTTTTACTTGCTTTCCTATCACGATAGCAAACAGAGGGATATAAGATGTGACAAATAACGAGAAAAGAGCTCCCCGTCGTAATCGGTTATTATTTGCCGTTCTCATACAAAAGTTTTCTTTGCAGCCGCATTCTGTTCACCTTAATGCCCAACGTTCTTAGTTGATAGCATAGAGGTTATTCCATATGTACGTCCCGTTAACTGTCAAGCTTCAGCAGTTCAGCTTCATCATCCTGTCGTCTTGCTTCCAACTCATAATCCGATGCTAGACTACGATATATACTTGCAGTAACAGGATATTCCACTTCTAATTCTTGAGCTATTGCAGCAAATCGTTTTGACTTGTTCCACTCTATCTCGCCACCGTCGAACGGGCCTCTCACAGTAGAGCCAAGCCTGTTGTAGATACGAGCATGATAACTGCCGTTAAGCGTTTTGTTGTCTATTCCATCTATTAGCTCACATATAATCTGCGGAGGCCTTTCATGTGTGCTCTTTGAATAACAAGCCAACAAACAGCCTATAGTATGATACACATGAGATAGCTTGTCATTCTCTTTTCCTAATCGCAACAATGCATTTACATACTCTTTCAGAGCGTTCTCGTCAATAAAATTCTTATCATCTACGCATGGCATGGTATGAATCTCTGTCAGCATAGTCGCACTGAACATCGCTAAAGACCGTCTGTTAGGATCTTGCTTGACAGCATCAATCTCTTTTTGCTGATTCTCCTCGCTGTCTGGCAAACAAGCATGGTCAATCAACTCAAACAACAAGTTTGGAGATCGCAGAACGATCTTATAAGCACGCCAATCGGAAATAGATTCTCTTTGCGATATGATATATGGTAATTCCAGAGACATAATCTCCTCATCCGTCACACTTTCGTTTTTGTCAATCCACTCCATTACTCGTTTCAACTCAAAGCTTGACATACTTAACATCTGACCCGACAAGTGCTTTAACACTTGCCGCATAATGTCAAGTACGTATCGCACGTCCAAGCTCTCCTTATAGCTACTCAATCCATGATGCAGAACCTGAATAACGTCATTATACCGTCCCACCTCCATGAAGTGTTTGTTAAGATACTCAATCCTATCTAAAGGGATATAAACCAAGGCTGTATGTTCCCAATACTTTTTGTGCTTCTCTTCGTCCAAAGAATCTGCCAGTTGCCAGACTTCCTCACATGGGTCTGCGGAAGACAAAGGGAACCAGACAAACTCATCAACCTTATATTTCCCTACAAGAGTTATAAATCGAGTCCGGTCACATAAGAACAACTGACGGAAATAATCTCTACACGCTGCATACTTTGCCTCGTCTGCCTTAACAAGACGATACACCTTGTCAAAGAATTCAAATCCATCTTGTCGTCTGGCAAATGCCATTAAAGCATCGCGTGGTTCAGCCAGAGTAATTGCATAGTTGATAAACGCATCAACACCCACCTCATCCACTATCTGATTAACAGCATCAAGACGTAGAGCCTGCACCCTCTCATACCTTTTCTTATGGTCAGATATATGTTCTATCTCAGGGATACGATAACATTGGTTGCTCAACAGGTATTCCACCCTGTCTATGGTATTCTCCGGTGTAATATTTTTCCTCAACTCGTCCAATGCCTGATTCTCCTCATCACTTATCTGCCACTTGGCATCGGGCATGTTTTTGAAGTGATTAGTTAAGCTTATCATCCGCTCATAGAACTTCTTGTTCCCTTTATAATGCTTCGCGTTGTCAGCAATAAAACGAATAAGTTCTTTTCTAAACTCAATTGGAATGGTATTATCCGTAGCTACTTCCAAAATTGCCACTGCTTCCTGTGGTGATGGCGCAGCACCACCTGTGATTATTCCACATATCTTCTTAAGTACCAGATAAATCTCACCTCCTGACACACCACCTACTTCAACCACATCTTTCAAACG
Organism: uncultured Bacteroidia bacterium; assembly: GCA_902803535.1. GTDB lineage: Bacteria > Bacteroidota > Bacteroidia > Bacteroidales > UBA932 > Cryptobacteroides. The sequence goes on from CADCQP010000067.1 coordinate 16,485, forward strand.
CCATCTAGAAACCAAGGATGAAAATAAAACATTTTGGTGCCGTATTCTAGTAGCCAGTTTGATACATAGTCTCATCCCTGTTTCCGGATACCTTCTCACTAGGGCACCTAATGCTTTTGCCCTACCCTCTGCATTTACAGACGTTTGTGGGAACCAAAGCCGGTAAATATCCATCAACGAGTTGAAAGGCCTGTTGGTATAGTTGCTTTCATTCGGTATCTTGTCCAGTTCTGCCAAGATATAACTGATTCTTAGAAGATATTCAGGCATCCATGCGAGCATATCCAGCGCGAAGAGAATCTGGGTGTACTCTACCTCATAACTCCCAGAAAAATAGTTATTCTTCTTGATAGGCACAAACAGTCTTCTTACTACAGAATCCGTCTTCTTAATATCCTGTTCAATATATTCAACAAATGCTTTGGGTGATGCCTCAGCCAAATATGACAGCACATCCGATGTTGAATAGGTAAGCCACCATTCTATAGTGGTTTGCTCCAGTATATCCTTCACTAAGTCATCAACTCTTCTCTGGCCATCTCCGCTATTCAATGCCATCAATATCAAACTCAGGCAGAGCCCATCCCGTAAATGCCCACTATACTTTCTCTGCCCCAATGTATAAATCGCCATATCAGGGTTAAGTTTATCCTTCGCATTAGGGTCAAGATCATTCAGAGCTTTTTTCAAAGCCGCTTCAAAACGTTCGACTATTGGCTGGGTTATGTATTGCTTTATATGAAGGAATGCATCGTATGGCGAAACGACATACCACGCATGGTTAATTCTCTGAAAAGGCGAACTGTCTATGTTGACCCAGATATGTAGCAATGAATCCAGTTCATCTCCTTTCAATCCAGAAAACTCTTCAAGCAAGACCTTGTCACCTTCCGAATAATCGCTCCAACGTCCTAAAAGAATGGCGGGAATCACTTTGGCCAGATCTTCCCTCTTTGTCCACTCAGGATTTGTCAGGTCAAAACAATGCTGATGTCTCAGAACCATCACATTACGTCCACTGTCCTTGGCTGCTTTGCGCGCTTCTACCTCTGTCATTCCGCTTTTCATAAGAGCGTCTTGGAATTTATGATAGTCGTGCGAACCAAGTTCTATCTTATTGCCGTATTGAGCCTTGTCTAACAGATTTTTTGCATAGACAATGGAATTATTGTTGTTCGAAACTCCATAGCTGAAACAGCGGTCACTACTGTTCGTAACAATTACCAGATTCTGATAATTGGTCACTAAGTCATTTACGATTTGTGCATCTGTGGCTACTACACATCTGTCTATCAGAGATTCTTGTCTACACGAAAGAATTGCAGAAACAGCAAAGGCGAGAGACTCTTCAGTTGAACCAGACACCACAGTCACTATGTTTGGAGTAGTCAGATACGATATAAGAGTATTTACACTTTCTTCTCGTCCTCCAAGTAGCACATCGTAATCAAGCTTCATTCCTTTCGCATTCACTCCCCACTTATTCCAAAAGCCCTCAGGCGAATCTATGGCAAAAGCAGAGTTCAGGAGCCCCATCTTTGTAGCCAACCATGCAGCCACGCCAGGACACTGGGAAATCCAGTCTTCCAACTCCACAGCAGTCAGCACCCTCACATCCTTCCACTCACTGCTCTCGCGATGTTCTTTTTCCCATTTCCGGGCATTTGCCCATTTTCGCGGGGTGACGAATACATAGTTAAGATTTTGCTTTTCAGCATCTGCGACCTCTTTATTCCTTTTCTCAATATCTCTATCAGCCTTGCTTTTGACCTTACTATCTGTTCCTATCTCAAAAACAGATTTTCCACTGCAGACAAAAGCATTGCAGCCTGCAGTCTCCAGTTCTCCGTCAAATCCAGGAAGACTCACACTATCTCCACTAGGCATAGTAAGCCGGATAATACCATTCAATGATGAATGGATAAGCCTTCTGACCAGTTCCGGCATCAACACTTCACTCTCCTTCTTGTCTGCCCACCGGTGCAAATCTAACGCAGTTATAAGTTTCATCGCTTATAATTCACTTCGTACACAAACGACTTCATAATATCGCTCTCGCCAAGACAATCTGATACATACCGACTGGCATCAATCATCCTTCTCCGTGGATAACATATCCAATAATACTATCACTTATAATACTCCCTCAAGAACCTCTCCACCATCTCACGCTGACGCTGCTGC
>CADCQP010000068.1 GCA_902803535.1 uncultured Bacteroidia bacterium
CACCCTCTCCATTGTCGCTACCGACGGCTACACTGCCAGTGTCAGTGCCACCCTGAAGGCCTTCTCCCCCGGTGTCATAAAGAACGTCGGCACGATCAAGGGACTCTCTTGGACGGCTCCGCCAACCTATGAGGCCCAGTACGTCGTTGCCAGCACATCTTCCGTCACTACTGACGAAAACGAGTTCACCTACCCGGAGAATTCCTCCGCGACATACTCGGCGACTTATAGCTCTGTTTACCAGATGACTAAGGGCAACTCGATGACCCTTACGCTGAAAGGATATGACGGCGTGACCATTACCGGAATCATCCTCAGCATGAAGTCGAACAAGAGCAGCGGATCGGGCTATTATTCCATCAAGGTCGGGGACAAGACCATTTCCTCACTTGGTAGCTCCTCTTCTGGGGTTGCTTTCAACACCAAGTCATTCAACGGTGAGTGGGCACAGGATTACGTGGACCTCATCCCGATAGTGACACCCGCTACAGTCGCACCCGGTGAAGATGTGGTTATCACCATCGGCGCGACTGTCAACTCACTCTACTGCAGGAGCTTCACCATCCAATATCAAGATGGCGCGGGCGGAGGTTCGACAACCGAAGGAACAACGGTCACGACTGTCGGTGCGCTCGACATTACGACCGAAAGCGCCACGCTTTCCGGTTCATATGCCAACGCCAAGGCCGTTCCGACCCATGCAGGTTTCCAGTGGGGCACATCAGAGACCCAGGTGATCGGCTCGAATCCCTATGACCAGCAATCCGAGACGTCCCTGACATCCCTCAGCGGCGAATTCACCGCAGACATCAGCGGCCTGGCGTCCAACACGACTTACTACTACCGCGCCTATATCAGGGTCCTTGAGGACGGTGTCTCCCACTTCTATTATGGAGATGTCAAATCATTCAGGACCAAGTCCCCGAACCCGGAAGACGACGGTGACCAGAAGGGATGGTTCGAACTTCCCATGATGGACTACACCAAAAATTCCCAGGGATACCTGGTTGACAACAGCAACCAGAACATTTACTATGCTTACCATATTGCAGACGTCGGGACCAGAAACTATACTGTCTGCTATAATGGTTCATATCACTGCCCTGTATGGGTAGCAGCTCCAAGGCATTCCATTTATTCGACAAAAGCTGTCAGCCGCACTAAATCATATAATCCTGATCCTGATATTCCTTCGAATATTCAACAAAAAAGCGATGCTGCAAGCAGCGGCTACAATAAAGGACACATGCTAGGTTCTGCTGAGCGCCTGGGATCACGTGAACTGAACCGGCAGGTAATGTACTACACTAATATCGCTCCGCAGAACTCGAGCTGGTTCAATACCGGAGGAGGTGGTTGGAACATACTTGAAGACTTCGTTGACGGTTTTGAATGTTCTGACACACTATATGTTGTTATAGGATGCCATTTTGAAAACTTCACAGATGGCTACAACAACACTGCGACCAAGAAGACTGCCTCCTTCATGGGAGTTACTGTCCAGATTCCGACTGCATTCTATTATGCCCTGCTCCGTACAAAGCGCGGAAATACCGGGAAATCACTGCAGGATTGCACCGCTTCGGAAATGATGTGTGCAGCATTTGTACGTGCCCATGCCTCCGGGACCAAAGGGCAAGAGGTCACCAAATCCGAAATGATGTCGATCGACGACCTGGAACAGCTTACCGGATTCGACTTCTTCGCCAACGTCCCCAATGCTCCCGAATCCACTTACACGGCTTCGGATTGGGGTCTGTAAAAGCTGATTATTAAATAACCTCTACGTCGCCGCCGGGGATCCATCCCTGGCGGCCGTCGGCTAATTCGATGTTCTTCCACGAACCGACCTCATCCAGGAGCTTGACCTTGGTTCCTTCATGGAGGACGAACAGGTCTTTTGAAGAAGCATCATCTGACGGGGAACTCTTCACCGATGAGACTGGACGCATAACTATGGCGCTGTCCGCGCTGAAATAATCCCTGCGCTGCCAGCGGGCGAACAAGAAGGCCATCAGGGACAGAAGTATCAGTACTATAGCCGAATAAAATCCCAGCTTACGTGCTCCGGGAGCCCCGGCAAGCCTGAAAAGGAGGAACATTCCTACGGCTCCGGCCAGCAGCACCAGGAACAGGATTGCCCATGCGTCGGACTTCAGCCACCAGCACACCTTCCTGGCCCATGAGGACAGCACGAACTGCGGCACTGACTCGATCTTGTCCTGGATCATGGCGTTCGCGAGTTCAAGGTTGAACCTGGCATCGGAATGGGAAGGATTGAGCTTCAGTGTCCTCTCGTAGTAGAGGATCGCGTGAGGGAAGTCCCCGCCCTTGAAACAGGCATTCCCGAGATTATAGTACAGGTCCTCTGACTCCACGCCGGCCTTGACAATAGTCTGCCAGCTCGAAACGGCACCATCCCAGTCGCTGGAAGCATATGCCTCGGCGCCCCTGGTCCAGAGTGAATCCAGGAAAGCCTCCCCTTCCGCATTGGCGTGGAAAGGAACAAGCATGCTTAGCAGCAACAACATTGCAGTTCCGGAAGTCCCGGAAAGAGTTTTCTTTGACTTCATCACAGAATCTATTGTAGAGATCACCTTGACTGCCGAATCATAGTGGGCATGCATCGCATCATGTCCCCCGTCCGGAGAATAGCGGGCGTATTCGCAGGCATCCAGCAGGTCCGTAAGGGTCTTCACAGACTCTTCGGGAACACCCCTTGAAGAGAGTTCCTGGGCAATGTTCTCCTTGTTCAGTTCGGACATGTCCATGTTCAGCTTGTCGGAGACAAAACCCTGCAGTGCCTTGTGCAGCTCCTCATAAAATGCTGTATAGAGGTCCTTGGAGAGGAAACTACCTGCCTGAGAGAGACGTGACCTGGCCATTTTGGTTGCCTTACGGTTCCTGGTCATGGCTACATCGGCACGCATGGCGGCCAGTTTCCTAAGTGCAATCGCCGCCACGGCCCCGCCACAGATTATCAAGAGGGCAAGAATCCAGAACAGGGTTGAGCCGAAGAAGAAAGTCCCGACCGGTTTGAAGGCCGGAGTCTTGGGATGGATGTAGCGCACATCGCTTCCCAGGCTCTTGACATCCTGCTTGTTGCTCGTCACGACCATGGTCCCCTCTCCTGCCGATGAGGCCTGTGACGCACTTCCCTTCGCCACTTTCAGGTGCATGGGTTCGGTCTTGAGAGTCACGTACTTCCCGGCGTTTATATCATAATAACTGTACTCGATCGGAGGGATGTCGAACTCTCCGTGGCTGCGTGGGATGAAGGGATATTCAAATGTCTTGCTCCCGGAAATCCTGCCGTCTCCCTTGCTGGTGTTCTCCGAAATCTTGGTGTCATAGACATCGAAGTCGGAGGGGAAACGCACTGAAGGAGCCGTAAGCAGGGAAATGTTTCCCTTGCCGCTTACAGTCACGAGTATGGATGCTGCATCATGTGTGCGGAGGCTGTCCTTGCTGAGTTTCACGCTCATGGAGAAATCTCCTACACCGCCTCCGAAAGAAGCGGGAGCACCGGATGGAAGACTCTTGACATTAACCGTGGCAGCCCCGGTGGTAAGGCGCTTGCGCACGGTAGTGTAATCGTCGAAGAAACTGTCGAATATGCTGTTGCCGGAGGAAGATGAGCGCACATTGACAAGGCATATGAGCTCGGCAGGATCGATCTTGATGCTTCCGGACTGCTGCGGGATGAGCACCCAGCGGCGGAGGGTAGCCACATCGTAGATGCGGTCCCCTATGTTCTCCCGGTGGAACTGGATGTTGGTCGGAGCCTCAACCTCCTGTGACCAGAACCCATTGAAAGTCGGGAACTTGGGTGAATCAAAACCGGAGATGTTCACCCTGGAGCAGAGCTTCAGGGTTGCAGTTACCGGTTCGCCGACGACGACCGAAGTGCGGCTCAGGCTCAGCCTGAGGAACATGTCTTCGGAAGAGATGCTGCTGGAAGCCGTACCGCCCTGGGAGCCGCCTGAGGAGTTGCCCTGGGAACCTCCCTGCGCCCCGGACTGGTCGGAGACTACCTCAACGGTCGCCTGTCCGGATGAGATGTTCTTTCCTTTTACGCTGGCCGAAGCCGATGGAAGGGTGAAGCGCCCGGTGGAACGGGGAAGGAGGATGTAGGTGTAGGTAGTCTGGGAAGAACGTGAGCGCTTGCCGTTGATGATCTGGATGCTGGTGGAAGTGCCTTTCTGCGGTCCCCACACGGTCTGGAAATCAGATCCGGGCTCCCAGGAGAAACTGGAAGGGGCATTCTCCCCTTCAATGACGAATGTAACATTGAACTGCTCGCCCATTGCGACCAGGTTCGGACACTCGATCCGGATGCTTTCCTGGGCATATGCGGCGAAGGCGACAAGCGCAATGCACATCGTCGCCAACAAACGCTTGATACTGAAAAACTTCGTCATATCACCAATTCTTCTCTTTCTGGCGCGACTTCAGGGCCGCCGCCTTCTCCTTGTTCACCTTGTCCTGGGTCTCTTTCTCGCGGGCCTGTATAGCCTGGAGCATCTGCTGGGCCTGCTGCGGGCTTATCTGGGATCCATCGCCCTGCCCCTGCTGCTGGTCCTGGTTCTGCTGCTGATCCTGGTTTTGATTCTGATCCTGCTGCTGATTCTGGTCCTGGCCTTGGTTCTGCTGCTGATTCTGGTTCTGCTGTTGATCCTGATTCTGCTGCTGGTCCTGGTTGTCCTGGCCTCCTCCGCCACCTCCCTGCTGGTTCTGGAGCATCTTCTTGGCGTAGATGTAATTCTCCTTGGCATCCAGGTCATCCGGAGTCCTCAGGAGGGCCTGCCTGAACGAATCCACCGCCTTCTTCCAGTCTTTCTGCTGGATTGCGATGTCCCCTGCATTGAAATAATAATCAGATGCATGCGGATTCATGGCCGCTGTCTGCCCGATCTTCTCCAGGCTCTTGGCGGCCTCATCGTACTGCTCCTGACGGTAAAGGGAATTGGCAAGGTTGTAGTTGGCCGCGAACGAGGTGGAGTCCTTGACAAGGGCCTTTCTGTAATCTATCTCGGCATTCTTCCAGTCTTCCTTCCTGAAGTCCCTGTTTCCCCTGCGCACGTCCCTGCGGTCAAGGACCTGTGCAGAAGCCGGAGCAAGGGACCCCAGCATCAAGAGAAAAACGGAAATTACATATAACTTTCTCATGAGAACAGCCTCCTGTCAGATTTCCGGTCACCGATGAGCATCTCGAGCACGAACAGGGCCAGGGCGATAGCAAAGAAGTACATGAACTGCTCGTCATATTCTTCGAATATCACGTTGCTGAACTCCTCGGCATCCATCTTCTGTATGTCGCTCACTATGGGATTCAATCCGAATTCATCGTTTCCGGCACGGACATATGCACCTCCTCCCGCAGCGGCGATTTCCTTGAGCGACGCCTCGTCGAGCTTAGTCACCACTATGTTCCCTTCGCGGTCCTTGAGCAGTTCCCCTTTCATTGGAATGGGTTGGCCTTCAGGGCTTCCGACGCCTATGGTGTAAACCCTGACGCCGGCCTCGGCCGCTTCCTTGGCAGCTGCCACGGCGTCATCTTCATGGTTCTCCCCGTCCGTAATCACTATGATCGCGCGGCTCTTGCGGCTCTGGGCGCTGAAACTGCGGGTAGCGGTGGCGATAGCATCCCCGATCGCCGTTCCCTGCACCGGAATGGACTCCGTGGAGATCGAATTCATGAACATCCTCGCGGAGATGTAATCAGTGGTGATCGGGAGCTGGACGAATGAGGTGCCGGCGAAGATGATAAGGCCGATACGGTCCTCCTTCAACTTGTCCGTGATCCTGGAAATGGCCAGCTTGGCCCTCTCGAGGCGGTTCGGGGAATAGTCCTCAGCCAGCATGGAATTGGAAACGTCCAGGCATATCATTATCTCGCATCCGCGGGCCTTGTGTTCCTGGAGTTTGGCTCCGATCTGCGGGCGGGAGATTCCGATAACGAAGAACATGAAGGCAAGGGAGAAGAGGATGACCTTCAGCCAGCCCCTGGCACGTGACCAGTGGGGCATCAGGGCATTCACCAGGTCTTCATCCCCGAATGCGCGGATCCTGCGGCGGCGCAGCCTGAGCATTATTGCCCAGACTATCGGGAACACGGGCACCAGCAGGAGGAGCCACAGATACTCACTATGCAGGAAAAACATCGTGTTCATTACGGCAGCCTCCTCAATAAAAGCCTGGCAAGCAATTCAAGCATAAGGCAGATCAGGGCTGTCAGGGCATATCCTCCGAAAAGTTCCTTGTAAACGGGGAAGCTGTCAATCGTAGTCTTGGCCTTCTCCATCTTGTTGATCTCGCCGTAGATTTCGGCGAGCTTCGTGTTGTCAGTAGCACGGAAATAGCGTCCTCCGGTCGCCTCAGCTATGTTCTGGAGCAGCTTTTCGTCTATCTCCACCTTGACATTCTGGATCTGCACTCCCCAGGGAGTCATCACAGGATAGGGAGCCTCTCCATTGGCTCCCACGCCTATGGTGTAAACCCTTATGCCATAGGTCTTGGCGATCTCGGCCGCAGTCTGGGGAGAGATCTCTCCACTGTTGTTCACACCGTCGGTGAGCAGGATCACCACCCGGCTCTTGGCATCGGAATCCTTGATCCTCGCCACCGCGGTCGCAAGTCCGTTGCCTATGGCGGTACCGTCCTCTATCAGGTCGGTGCTGATTTCCTTCATCATATTGATGAGGGTGGCCCTGTCCGTAGTAAGGGGGCACTGGGTGTAGCTCTCACCGGCGAAGACCACGATTCCCATGCGGTCCGAAGGCCTCTGGGAAATGAACTGGATGGCTATGTCCTTGGCGGCGCTGATACGGTCCGGATTGAAGTCCCGAGCCAGCATCGAAGTGGACACGTCCATCGCAAGCACTATGTCAATACCTTCGGTGTCAATTCTTTCCACCTCGGAAGAAGACCTCGGCCTGGCAATGGCGATGATGATCAGGCACAGCGCAGCGATGCGGAAGGCCTCAGGCATATGTCTGAGGATATTGAGTGCGTCGGTGCCGTTCTTCTTCCACGGGATGAGGGTCGAAACACGCATATGCGGATTCCTCCCGCTGATTTCCCTCCACACGTAGAGGGCGACCAGAAGGACCGGAATGGCCAGCAGCCACAGCAACTGAGGATTCTCAAAGAACATCGCCCGCCTCCTCTTCTACCTGTGACTGATAAGTGCTCGTCACGAACCTTACGGCCGTGGGAAGGGCTGCGGAATTCCATGAATCATCCGCAGTGTATTTCGCGAATTTCACCAGGTCCGCGCGCTCGAAAAGTTCCTCGGACTCACTCAGGAGTTCCTTGTCTATATCCTTGTCCTTCAGGCTACCGAAAATTTCGGCAGTCGTCATGTTCAGGGCGTCTATCCCGTAACGGGACTCGATATACTCCCTGACCGTGTCGGTGATTCCGGAGTAGAAGGCCTTCTGCTTCTCGGGGACCCAGTACTTGTTGCTGCGGAATTTGTCAAGCTTGCGGAGGGCGACTATGTGGGCAGGTTCCCTGACGAGGGGGCCCTCCGACGTCCTCTTCCTGCGGATGATCACAAGGCAGCACACGGCAGCGACCAGCAGCGACAGGGTCCAGAAGCCCATCAGGTAAGGCAGGACCTCCGCGAATGTAAGCGGATAGCGGACCTGTCCCTTGATGTCGTGGGGCACGAATGTCGCCGTGTCAACCGGCATGGTCTTGACCTCCATGTCCTTGCCCGCAAAAACCAGGGTGTCGATCCGCCCGTCAGGAAGGATGCGCTGGACGGCAAGGGGCGGAAGATGGTAGGTTCCTTCCTCGAACGGAGCAATCACTATCCCCGCCTCCATGTCAATCAGGCTGTGCCTGGAAGCCTTGTCCCTGACGACCTTGAGGGTGTCTATCTTCCAGCCCCTCACCAATGTGACTGTGTCGTTGGATGCCTTGGACAGGTCGGGGAAACCGAAGAGGGTCCCGTCAGACACGTCCTTCAGGCTGAAACCGTAGAGCACCTGGTCGGCGATCAGGATGGAATCCCTGGGAGTAAGCTGCCTGAGAAAGGCCTCACCCGACTCGATAACGGTGCCGCCTGGCGATGTCCTCGTCTGGGCAAAGGCCGCAGCCATGGAAAGGATTACAGCTATGTAAAGAACCGTTCGCTTCATCTCGTCTGGAAAAATCCTAACAACCCTTTAACATAATCTTCTGAAGTAGAGATGCTTACATTGTCGATACTGTAGCGGTTCCACATCTGCCGGGAACTTGTGGCGACTTGGGAGAACCACTTTGCGTACCCTGCACGGACCTTTTTCGAACCGGTATCGACCCATCCGCCGGCCCCCGTCTCTGAGTCCTTCACATGGACAAGCCCGACATTGGGAATCGTCCTCTCCCTGGGGTCGAAAACATTGATGATGGATATGTCGTGGCGCCCTGCGGCGACCTTCAGCGCATCCTCGTAACGGGGGTTCCCGTCCTCATCCACATCCAGCATGTCACTCAGGACGAAAGCCGTGCATTTTTTCTTCAGGGCGTTGGTCAGGAAACGGAGTGCCTGCCCGACGTCGGTCCCGTCGGAAGTGGGCTTGAGCTCGATGATCTCGCGGATGATGTGGAGCAGGTGGCTGCGTCCCTTCTTGGGAGGGATGAATTCCTCTATGTGGTCACTGAAGAAAAGCGCTCCGACCTTGTCATTGTTAATGCTGGCGGAGAATGAAAGGACTGCGGCTATCTCAGCGATGAGTTCCCGCTTTGTCCGGGTCTCGGTCCCGAAAAGGCCCGAACGGCTGATGTCCACAAGGAGCATCACCGTCATTTCGCGCTCTTCCTCGAAGACCTTCACATATGGGGTGCGAAGCCTTGCGGTCACGTTCCAGTCCATGGAACGGGGGTCATCACCCCACTGGTACTCACGTACTTCGCTGAACGCCATTCCACGGCCCTTGAATGCGCTGTGGTACTCTCCCGCGAAGATCTGGTGCGACAAAGCCCTGGTGCGGATCTCGATCTTCCGCACCTTCTTCAGCAATTCAGTGGCGCTGTTTATCTGGGGCATATGTCTTTTCCTCGTCTATTGTCCGCAATACCGTTCCCTTACGGGACTATCACCGCGTTGAGTATCTGGGATATGATCTCTTCGGGAGTGACGTTCTCGGCTTCGGCCTCATATGAAAGGCCGATACGGTGACGGAGGACTTCGTTGCAGACCGCACGTACATCCTCGGGGATCACATAGCCGCGCCTCTTGATGAAGGCATATGCCTTGGAAGCCGCACTCAGCGAGATACTTGCACGCGGCGACGCTCCATATGTGATGAGGTCCTTCAGGGAAGAAAGACCGTAATCTTCCGGAGTACGGGTCGCATATACTATGTCAACTATGTATTTCTCGATCTTCTCGTCCATGTACACGTCACGGACAACCTCGCGGGCACGGATGATGTCCTCAGGATCGACCACCTTGTTGGCACGGGGGAACTCCCCTGTGTTGTTCATGCGGATGATCTGGCGCTCTTCCTCTTTCTTGGGATAGCCGACCACGACCTTGAGCATGAAACGGTCGACCTGGGCCTCCGGGAGAGGATAGGTTCCTTCCTGCTCTATCGGGTTCTGGGTTGCCATCACGAGGAAGGGCTGAGGAAGGGCGAACGTCTCGTCGCCGATGGTCACCTGCCTCTCCTGCATGGCCTCCAGAAGTGCGCTCTGGACCTTGGCCGGAGAACGGTTGATCTCATCCGCAAGCACGAAATTCGCGAAGACCGGGCCCTTGTGGACCTGGAACTCCCCATCCTTCTGGGAGTAGATCAGGGTACCGGTAAGGTCGGCCGGAAGGAGGTCAGGGGTGAACTGGATCCTGGCGAACTTGGCATTCACGCACTGAGCGAGTGTGTTGATAGCCAAAGTCTTGGCAAGTCCGGGAACACCTTCGAGGAGGATGTGCCCGTTGGCCAGGAGACCTATCAGCAGGTTCTCCACCAGGGCCTTCTGCCCAACTATGACCTTCCCCATCTCAAGGGTGATCATGTCCACGAACTGGCTCTCTTTCGCAATCCGGTCGTTGAGTTCTTTGATGTTGACGGAATTCTCCATAAATATCTCTATTTTTGCATATAAATCATCGCATATGCGCTACACGGTCAGACTTTCCTATGACGGGGCGGATTTCTCGGGCTGGCAGATCCAGCCCAATGCGAAGTCCATCCAAGAATGCCTCCAGGCCGCCCTGTCAACTCTCCTTGGCGGGACTGTTTCAGTCACCGGCGCCGGGAGAACAGACGCCAATGTCAACGCTGTCAATTACTTGGCGCACTTTGACACGGCACATGAGCCTTTGCGTGACGCGCGCACTCTATGCTACAAATTGAATGCCATCCTACCGCCTTCAATCGTAGTCCATGAGGTCCTGCCGGCCCCTTCTGAGGACTTCAACGCGAGGTTCAACGCGACCGGAAGGGAGTACAAGTATTTCATCCACCGTCACAAAGACCCGTTCGCCCTGAAGTGGTCCTACTGGTTCGACTACGACTTCCTCGACGTGGACGCGATGAACCGGGCTGCCACATGCCTCCTCGGCACCCATGACTTCGCCTGCTTCCAGAAAAAAGGCACTGACACAAAGACATCCATATGCACTGTCTCGCGTGCCATCTGGACTCCGTACACCCCCGCGCATGTCAGGGAGGCCGGGTTCACTCCCGATGACGGGAAACTCCTCAGGACCATATGCGTAGGCGCCCAGGACGCCCCCGCTTACCTCGTTTTCCACATATGCGCCGACCGCTTCCTGCGGAACATGGTCAGGGCCGTGGTCGGGACCCTGCTGGAGATCGGACGCGGAAAGCACGGACCGGACTGGATGCAGGAAGTGATGCTCTCCGCATCCCGCTCCGCGGCAGGGGAATCGGTCCCGGGACACGCCCTCTTCTTCTGTGGCGCATCGTACCCGAAAGGCTGAGTTTTGTGGTCTTCGGGATAGGATTTTCCACATAAAAACACTATATTTGCAAATTGTATTAAAAGGTAATTTTAAACGCACTTTAATCATATGCTATTCAATCTTTTACAGGCAGACACGATAGCCGCTGCGGCCCAGGCCATGGACAGCGTATCCACTGCTGCCGCAGCTCCTGTTCCCCAAGAGATGTCCTACTCGCTCTTCGAGCTTTTCCTCAAGGGCGGCTGGCTTATGTGGGTCCTCCTCCTTCTTTCCATCCTCGCCATCTACCTCTTCGGGAAGAAGTGGTGGATGATCAATGAGGCCTCCAAGATCGAGAAGAACTTCATGAACGACATCCGCGATTACATCCACGAAGGCAAGATCAAGTCCGCCATCGCCCTCTGCCAGAGGTATGACTCCCCCGTCGCAAGGCTGGTCGAGAAAGGGATCGCACGCATCGGAAGGCCCCTTCAGGACATCCAGACCGCAGTGGAGAACACGGGCAACGCTGAGATCGCACGCCTGGAGAAAGGACTGCCCTACCTGGCTACCATAGCCGGAGGTGCCCCGATGATCGGATTCCTCGGAACCGTCATAGGAATGGTCCAGGCCTTCTTCAACATGTCCCAGGCAGGAAGCAACATCGACATATCCCTCCTTTCGAACGGTATCTACACCGCCATGATCACAACCGTGGGCGGCCTCATCGTTGGTATCCTGGCCTATTTCGGCTACAACTACCTGACCGCCAGGATCTCCGACATCATGGCCAGCATGGAGAGCGCAACGATAGAATTCACCGACCTCCTCAACGAGCCGGCAGACCAATCCGCAGAGTAGTCATATGGCATTCAAAAGAACGACACAGGTCTCTGCCAACATCGGCTCCACGTCGATGACTGACATCGTTTTCCTGCTGCTGATCTTCTTCCTCATCACATCGACGCTTGTCAACCCCAACGCCCTGAAGCTCCTGCTCCCCAAGAGCACGGGCCAGGTGTCGGCGAAACCGACGGTCAGCGTGTCGATCAAGGACTGGGGAGAGGAACGGTACACCTACCATGTCAACGGCAATGAGACCCCGACCGCGCTGGCCGATGTAGAAGACCAGCTGATCAGCCTCCTGCAGTCGGAGGAGGACCCCACATTCGTCATCTACTCCGACGAAAGCGTCCCCATCAAGGAGATCGTGGGGCTCATGAACATAGCGAAACGGGACCACTACAAGGTTATACTGGCGACACAGCCGGAATGATATGAAACAATACCTTCGGGAAAGACAAGCACATGAGAAGGCTGCGAAGACGCTCGGAATCGTCCTCGCGGCTGGGCTGCATGTGGCTGCAGTCTTCCTGCTGGCCTTTACCGGGATCAAGTATCTCTACCCGCCTCCCGAGGAGCAGACATTCATCATCGATTTCCAGGAGGAAGAGCCGCAGGTCCTCATCCAGCACCGCAACGGGACCGTCCCACAGGCAGAGGACATTGACCTGACCAAGCCGGTGGAGCTCGTCCAGAGGTCCGAATCCCCTGAGACCATAGCCAAGAACAACCTCACTCCGCAGACAAAGCAGGACGATTTCGGAGACGTCGACACTCCTGCGCCCAAGCCGAAGGATGAGCCGAAACTCGATCCGAGGGCATCCTTCCCGGGAATGGCGAAGAAAGACACCTCCCTGACCGCCCCGCATTCCGCAAGCGAATCCTCGTCCACCTACAAGGACGGCCAGCCCAAGGGCAACACCGATGTGGGCAAGACCGCAGGCACGGCCAACGCCCATGTCAAGGGACGCAGCCTGAAGGGATCGCTGCCGCGTCCTGCTTACAATGTCCAGAAAGAAGGTATAGTCGTTGTCAACATATGGGTTGACACCCGCGGCACTGTTCAAAAAGCTACAGCACCCGGTGACGGTTCTACCACAAACGACGGAAAACTCATTGCAGCAGCAAGAGCTGCTGCAATGAAAGCCGTTTTTAATCAAGATGTTAATGCACCAGCTTTGCAGCAAGGCACGATAACATATATTTTCAAACTCAAATAATTTCCGGGTCCTGGATGTGACGGGAGTCACGGCAGGCCCTTATTAACAAATTAAAAACCCGTGAAGGGCAACAAAATGGAAGAACATCACGAAAAAGAAACCGGCTACACTGCTGAAGGCAGGCGCCTGAGGCCCAGGAGGAAAGTGGGCGGAGAAAATGAAAGGCCCCGCAACTATGGCGAAAGGCCGGCACGCAGCAACTTCTCAGAACACAGGAACAGTTATGGCACAAGGTCCAATTCCCATTTCCAGGGGCAGGGACAGGGCCATGAGGAGTCGTCGTCACGCCGCTTCGGCGAGAAGCCGTCACGCGGCAGCTATCAGGGAAGACCATCACACGGTCCCCACGACCAGCACAGGAGCCGTTATGGCGCAAGGCCATATGACAACAGGCAGGATGACAGGTACACTGACCGCAACACCGCAGGTTCATATGAGCGTTCCGGAGAAAGGAATTACAAGTCATATGGATACCGCGATTCCCAGCAGGGTCGCGACGGATTCCAGCGCAAGCCCTATGGCCAGAGGTCCCATGGACAGAGGCCCTATGGCAGGAGGAAGGACAGCATGTTCAGCGACAACAACGAGACCGTCAACCAGATGATGAGCGCTAGCGCACAGGACATCAACCTCTCCGACAATGACCAGGTGGCTGCTCCTTTCAAGGAAGTTGAGCGCCTCAACAAATACATTGCGAACTCGGGAGTCTGCTCCAGGAGGGAGGCTGACCAGTTCATCCAGGCCGGAGTAGTCACTGTCAACGGTGAGGTGGTAACCACCCTCGGCACCAAGATCAACGTGCTGACAGACGACGTCCGCTTCAACGGTGAGAGGCTCAAGGGCGAGGAGAAGATCTACATTGTGATGAACAAGCCGAAGGGCTATGTCACCACCGCCAGCGACCCCCATGCCGAGCACACCGTGATGGAGCTGCTCAAGGGATGCACCTCCAGGGTCTTCCCCGTCGGCAGGCTTGACAAGAACACTACCGGAGTGCTGATGTTCACCAATGACGGAGACATCGCAGAGAAGCTTACACATCCCTCCTACGACAAGAAAAAGATCTACCAGGTAATCCTCGACCACAACCTCAAGGAGGAAGACCACGACAAGATCATGGCAGGCATCGAGCTCAATGACGGCACCATCGCCGCAGACGAACTCGAATACATCGACGAGAACGACCACCGCAAGCTGGGCATCAAGATCCACTCGGGACGCAACAGGATTGTCCGCAGGATATTCGAATCCCTCGGATACGACGTTCGCGCCCTGGACCGCGTCTATTTCGCCGGCCTCACCAAGAAGGGGCTCCAGAAAGGTGAATGGCGCTACCTCACCCAGGGAGAGATCAACATCCTCAAGATGGGAGCCTACATGTGATGAAATCCGGTTTCGTCAACATAATAGGGAATCCGAACGTAGGTAAGTCCACTCTCATGAATGCACTCGTGGGAGAGAAGCTCTCCATAGTCACGGCCAAGGCCCAGACTACCCGCAACCGCATCATGGGAATCGTCAACGGTGATGATTACCAGATCGTCTGGTCAGACACCCCCGGCATCCTGAAACCGAACTACAGGCTCCAGGAGAACATGCTGGGTTACGTGGATGCAGCCATCGGAGACGCTGACGTGATCCTCTACGTCACAGACACCGTTGAGAAGTCTGACAAGAACATCACCTACATAGAAAAGCTCAAGAAGGTGAACTGCCCGGTCGTGCTTGTCATCAACAAGATCGATGTCAGTGACCAGGCACGGGTGAATGAACTGATCGAGTGGTGGGGAAACGAAATCCCCGCAGCTACCATAATCCCCATCTCCGCGAAGGAGAAATTCAACCTCCAGAGCGTCTTCGAGGCGGTGAAAGCCAGCCTCCCAGAGGCGCCCCAGTGGTACGACAAGGATGTCTTCACGGACCGCAGCCTGCGCTTTTTCGCAGCTGAGATCCTCAGGGAGAAGATCTTCGAGAACTACTCCGAGGAAATCCCCTACAGCTGCCAGGTTGAAATCGAAGCTTTCAAGGAGGGAGAGGAGCGTTACGAGATCAGTGCAATAATCTACGTGCTCAGGGATTCCCAGAAGGGAATAATCATTGGCAAGGGCGGTTCAGCACTGAAGAGGACTGCTACCCAGGCCAGGATCGACATGGAGGATTTCTTCCAGAAAAAGGTGTTCCTGAGCACATTCGTGAAGGTTGATCCGGACTGGAGGAACAGCCGGAAGGAAATGAGAAGATTCGGATACGAAGAATAAAGAGGCCAAATGAAAGAAGACGACGAGAACATCGAAGACGAACTGCAGGAAGAAGAATCAATTGAAGCCCCTGTTCCAGAAGACTCCCAGCCTTCGGGAAAATATGACAGGCTCCTCGGGCAGGACAGCAAGAAATACAAGCTGTCCGGCATGTTCAAGGACTGGTTCCTGGACTATTCTTCATATGTAATCCTCCAAAGGGCGGTCCCGCACATCGTTGACGGTCTGAAACCCGTTCAGCGAAGGGTCCTCCATGCCATGTACAGGATGGACGACGGGCGTTTCAACAAGGTCGCCAACATAGTTGGACAGGCCATGCAATACCACCCCCACGGAGATGCTTCGATCCTCGGAGCCCTTGTTCAGCTCGGCCAGAAAGGCTTTACCGTCGAAGGTCAGGGAAACTGGGGAAACATCCTCACAGGTGACTCTAATGCAGCTCCCCGTTACATCGAAGGACGCCTGACCAAGTTCGCAAAGGAAGTCGTCTTCGACCCGAAGATCACCCACTGGATGACCTCGTATGACGGCAGGAACCAGGAGCCTACGGAGCTCCCTGTGCGTTTCCCGCTCCTTCTCGCCCAGGGCACGGAAGGAATCGCCGTCGGAATGGCCTCCAAGATCCTCCCCCACAACTTCAACGAGTTGCTGGACGGGTCGATAGCCATCCTGAAGAACGAGCCATATGACCTCTATCCGGACTTCCCGACCGGAGGCTTCGCCGATTGTTCAAAATACAACGACGGCCGCAGGGGCGGCAGCATAAAGGTCCGCGCCAAGATCGAGAAGAACGACAAGAACACGATCACCATCACGGAGATTCCCTACGGGAAGACCACCCACATCCTCATCGATTCCATCCTCAAGGCCAAGGACAAGGGCAAGATCCGAATCAGCAAGATAGAGGACATGACCACCGACAAGGTGGATATTGTCATACGCCTTCCCAAGGACGTCTCCCCCGACAAGACCATCGACGCCCTCTACGCATTCACCGACTGCGAGACGACCATAGCCCCGAATGCATGCGTAATCGTGGACAACAAGCCGCAGTTCCTGTCAGTGAAGGACATCCTGGAATACGACACCTGGCACACACGTGACCTCCTGGGAGAGCAGCTGAAGATACGTCTCGGCGAACTCGAGAACGACTGGCACTACAACTCCCTGGAAAAGATCTTCTTCGAGGAAAGGGTCTACAAGATCCTGGAGGAAGACCAGAAGAGCTGGGAAGACCAGCTGGATGACGTGCTGGCCAGGATGAA
>CADCQP010000069.1 GCA_902803535.1 uncultured Bacteroidia bacterium
AAACAGGGGTCAATATATGGCAGAAATCAGATTAAACAAGATTTTCAAAAAGTACAACATCGGACTTCAGACTCTGGTGGATTTCCTCAACAGCAAAGGTGCCGGCATAGAAGCCAATCCGAACCTCAAGATCTCGGATGAGTGGATTCCCGACATCGAGAAGCAGTTCGGCAAGGACCTCGCCCTCAAGGAAGCATCCGAGAAGGTGGACATCAAGCTTACCGAGATCCTCGAAAAGAACACCCGCAAGCAGGGAGAGGAGACCGAGGAGGAAGAGCCTGAGAGGGAGACCATTATCAAGAGCACAAGCCTGATCCAGGACCGGAAGCCCAAGACGCAGGCGGCGCAGGAAGCATCCGCGGAATCCGCCCCCGAGCCTGTCCAGGAGAAGGCCCCGGAAACAGCCCCTGAGCCCCAGCAGAATGAGCCTGAGCCGGAGCCCCAGCCGGTACCCGAACCGGAACCGGAGGCACCGGTGCAGGAAGAGCCCGTTGAAGAAAAGGCAGAGACCCCTGCAGTCCAGGAAGAGGCCCCGGAACAAGTGCAAGAGCCACAAGCCGAAGAACAGCCCCAGGAGCAGGTGGAAAGCGAAACCTCCCAGACCCCGGAGGAAAGCATTCCGGCCAATGACGAAGAGGCGGAGCCTGCTGCACCTGCAGCACCTGCGGCAGAAGTGGAATCCGAGTCGGACCAGCCCCAGGGCGAGGAGACGCCTGACAGCAACGTCCCGGGACTCAAGGTCCTCGGAAAGATCGACGTATCCCAGTTCGAGCGCAAAGGCAAGAAGCGCGAAAGGATCACCAAGGGTTCCCAGAAGGTGGACGTAGAGAAAGTCGGGAAGACTGCTGAGAACACCAGCAGACGAGACAAGAAGGCGGCTCCTGCTCCTGCAGCCGCTGCCGGAAAAGGCAAGAGAAACCGCTCACGCGACCGCTTCAAGCCTGCTATGACCGAGGCCGAGCAGGAAGAAATGCAGAAAGAAATCCAGAAGCAGGTCAAGGAGACATATGCGCGCATGAACGAGACCAAGACCAAGAACGCGTTCGGCGCTAAATATCGCAAGGAAAAGAGGGAGGCGGCCGCCGCCAGGACACAGGAGGAATCCGCAGAGCTCGCAGCGATGAAGAAGACTCTGAAGGTAACGGAGTTCCTTACTGTAAACGACCTTGCGACACTCATGGACAACACCCCGGTGGTAAAGGTTATCTCGGCCTGCATGTCACTCGGACTCATGGTTTCCATCAACCAGAGGCTCGATGCCGAGACCATAGTACTTGTCGCCGAGGAGTTCGGCTACAAGGTAGAGTTCGTAACGGCTGAACTCACCGAAGAGATCAACAAGGAAGAAGGGGTTGACGATGAGAAGGACCTCGTGGAGAGGCCGCCGATCATCACGGTCATGGGTCATGTCGACCATGGTAAGACCTCGCTCCTCGACTACATCCGCAAGTCAAACGTCATCGCAGGCGAAGCCGGAGGAATCACCCAGCACATCGGAGCCTACAATGTCGTCCTGCCGAACGGCAAGAGGATAACCTTCCTCGACACCCCTGGACATGAAGCGTTTACCGCAATGCGTGCCCGTGGAGCACAGCTCACCGACCTTGCCATAATCATCATCGCCGCAGACGATGCAGTCATGCCCCAGACAATCGAGGCAATCAACCACGCACAGGCTGCAGGTGTCCCGATGGTATTCGCAATCAACAAGATCGACAAGCCGGGTGCCAATCCTGACAAGATCTACCAGCAGCTTTCCCAGATGAACATCCTGACGGAGAACTGGGGAGGTAAATACCAGTGCGAAGAGATATCCGCCAAGAAGGGCCTCAACGTGGACAAGCTGCTCGAGAAAGTCCTCCTGGAAACCGACCTGCTCGAACTCAAGGCCAACCCCAAGAGGATCGCACAGGGAGCCGTCATAGAGTCCTCGCTTGACAAAGGCCGCGGATTCCTGGCGACGGTGCTCGTCCAGAACGGCACTCTCAGGACCGGAGACATGATCCTGTCAGGAATCTATTACGGCCGTGTCAAGGCCATGTTCAACGAACGTGGCCAGAAGGTTGACGAGGCCGGTCCGTCCACTCCCGTTTCCGTGCTCGGACTCAACGGAGCCCCCTCCGCAGGTGACAAGTTCAACGTCATGCTCGATGAGAAGGAGGCCAAGTCCATCGCCAACAAGAGGGAGCAGCTCATCCGCATCCAGGGCATCAAGACCCAGAAGCATATGACCCTCGAGGAGATAGGCCGCCGTATCGCCATCGGCAACTTCAAGGAGCTCAACATCATCGTCAAGGGTGACGTGGACGGCTCCGTGGAGGCTACATCCGATTCCCTCATCAAGCTTTCGACCGAACAGGTCAAGGTCAATGTCATCCACAAGGCCGTCGGAGCCATCACAGAATCCGATGTCCTGCTCGCAGAAGCATCCGACGCCATCATCATCGGATTCCAGGTGCGCCCGACTACGGAAGCCAAGAAGACTGCCGAACAGGAAGGGATCGAAATCCGTCTTTACTCTGTCATCTACGACGCCATCAACGAAGTCAAGGACGGTATCGAAGGCATGCTGGAGCCGATCAAGAAAGAGGAAGTCACCGCGACAGTCGAAGTCAAGCAGACCTTCCACATCTCCAAGGTCGGCACGATTGCCGGCTGCCTTGTCAGGGACGGAAAGATCACCAAGGATGCACAGGTCAGGGTTATCCGCGACGGAATCGTCGTCCACACCGGACCGCTTGCATCCCTCAAGAGGGTCAAGGACGATGTCAAGGAAGTACCGGCGGGAATGGAATGCGGCGTTGCCCTCCAGTCCTACAACGACATCCTCCCCGGCGACATGCTCGAGGCCTTCAAGATCGTGGAAATCAAGCAGACCCTGTAATCCGGTTACGGCATGCTCGTAGTAATGGAGGGCCTGGACGGCTCAGGCAAGTCCACACAGGTCAGGAAACTGAGGGAACACCTGGAGAGCCTTTCCGGGACGGTGGAATACATCCACTTTCCCAGGTACGACGCTCCAGTGTACGGTGAACTCATAAGCCGTTTCCTCAGGGGGGATTTCGGTTCAAATGAGCAGGTCCATCCGCAGCTGGTGGCCCTTCTCTACGCAGAGGACCGCCACGGAGCGGCCCCTCAGATGAAATCAGTCCTTTCCCGAGGAGGGACGGTCCTCCTGGACAGGTACGTCTATTCCAACGTAGCCTACCAGTGTGCCAAGGTAGACGACATTGACGAGAGGGAGGAACTCAGGGAATGGATCCTGAACACCGAGTTCGGCGAATTCGGCCTTCCGCGCCCGGACCTGAACATATTCCTCGATGTCCCGATCGGATTCGTGGAAGCGAAACTGACCTCGAACCGCAGCGGTTCAGACAGGAGCTACCTCGAAGGTCACCGCGACATACATGAGGCTGACCTGGGATTCCAGAAGAAAGTGCGCGACGTCTATCTGAGGCAGGCCTCGCTTGACCCCGGCTTCATCCGGATCGACTGCTCTTCCCCTCTAGGAGAAATGCTTCCCCCTGAGGAGATTTCAGCGAAAATAAGGGCAGCGGTCGATGAATTCCTTGCATCCAGGAAATAGTCATATGAACATCGCATATCACCGTATCAGACGCACTGCGGCAATCCTCACCGGGCTTGTTCTCTTCTTCGCAGGCGCGCTGAAGCTCATGGATCCGGTTGGAGCGGGGCTGGTGGTTGCGGATTACCTCTCCTTTTTCCACCTCGGGTCACTGTCCTCCCTGTCCAAGGCGATCGGAGTGGGCATGGCATTCCTCGAGACTGCTGTCGGAGCGGCGCTCATCCTCGGTGTCTGGAAAAAGGCCGTGGCATTGGTCACGACGGCGCTCATCGCCTTTTTCACGGTCATCACCCTGATCCTGGCCATATTCAATCCCCCCATGGACTGCGGCTGCTTCGGCGAGGCCATCCACCTGACAAACGCCCAGACATTCCTGAAGAACCTCGGGCTCTGCGCACTTGCGGCACTGGCCTTCCTGCCTTTCCGCGAACTTGGCGGCAACAGGACGCGCAAGCTCATCACGTTCCCGATTGTCCTCGTGCTGATCGCACTGTTTACCATACACCAGCTTTTCTCCCTGCCGCTTATCGACTTCACTTCATTCAGGCCGGGGACAGAGCTTTCTGCGGGATGGACGGAAGACCTGGAAAACACGGATGTAATGCCTCCGGCACAATTCATATACGAGAAAGACGGCCAGAGACAGACCTTCTCCCTGGAGAACCTGCCTGATTCCACGTGGACTTTCGTTGATGCCATTGCCCCGGAAATACCTGTCAATGAAGAAAATGACGGATTTGTCAGCCTGCCGTTCAGGGATGCAGGAGGCAACTCCCGCGACTCGCTGGCAGTCACGGGGAAAGTATTCGCAGTCTCGGTGACCAGGCCCGCAAAACTCAAGGCTGGCACATGGCAGAAAATAGCTTCCTCACTTTCAGCAGCATCGGACAACGGATTCACTCCCCTTCTCCTTGCGGCAGCGACCCCATCTTCCCTCGAGGAGACAATCAAGCCCATGTCGCTTCAGAACGGCGCCGAAGCCATCCTGCTCATGAATGCCTACAGCGCTGACTACAGGACACTTATCTCATTGAACCGCTCCAACGGAGGAGCTACCTGGTTCGATGACGGACAGCTCATATGCAAATGGCCTGCGGGAAAACTCCCCTCTGCACAGGCACTCAGGAAAGCCGCATCAGACAATCCCTTCGAGCATATGATCTCATATGACACCCGCGGCCGGATAGCCTCGCAGGCCTGGCTCATCGCCGTTTTCGCCGTCATGATCCTCATCTGACCCCGTCCAAATCTAAAATTTTTTAACACCCTTCCTGTTGATAACTTTATTTGCGGGCGAGGGAAATAGTGTTTAAATTAGAACCCCGGAAAGCATAAACCTATTATACCATGTCTTACGGGAAAAAACTGACTCTGGGCCTGCAGCACATGTTCGCCATGTTCGGCGCAACAGTCCTCGTCCCGGTTATCACCGGACTTTCAATGTCCGCGACCCTCCTCTTCGCCGGTATCGGCACCCTCCTCTTCCACCTGTGCACCAAGATGAAAGTCCCTGCATTCCTGGGATCTTCATTTGCATTCCTCGGCGGTTACGCTTCAGTCGTCCAGATGGGTATGGCCAATGGACTCACTCAGGCCCAGGCGCTTCCATATGCCTGCATCGGCGTCTTCTGCGCCGGCCTGGTGTATTTCGTTGTCGCCGCACTGTTCAAGATGTTCGGTCCCAAGAGGGTCATGCGCTATTTCCCGCCCATCGTCACCGGTCCGATCATCATCGCAATCGGCCTGACCCTGTCCGGCTCAGCCATCAGCAGCTGCTCTTCCAACTGGTGGATCGCGCTGCTCGCCATTGCGATCGTAATCATATGCAACATATGGGGAAAGGGCATGATCAAGATCATCCCCATCCTGCTGGGCATCGTCGGCTCATATGTAATTGCAGCATGCTTCGGGATGTGTGACTTCAGCGCCGTCAAGGACGCAGCATGGATCGGACTGCCGGTTAAATGGCAGAACACAGCCCTTTCTGTCTTCAGCAATCCAGACTGGGGTCTGGTCGTGGCAGCAATCATCGCGATAGTCCCCATCTCCATCGCGACCATGATGGAGCACATCGGGGACGTCTGCGCAATCTCTTCAACTGTGGGAGAGAATTTCATAGAGGATCCGGGCCTTCACCGCACCCTGCTTGGTGACGGTCTTGCGACGTCAGTAGCTTCCCTGTTCGGAGCTCCCGCCAACACCACCTACGGTGAAAACACCGGTGTACTGAACCTGACCCATGTTTACGACCCAGGCATCATCCGTATAGCAGCCTGTTTCGCCATAGTCCTTTCATTCTGCCCGAAGTTCTCCGCCATGATCTCATGCATGCCGGCAGCTACCATCGGCGGTGTCTCCCTCGTACTCTACGGTATGATCTCAGCTGTCGGTGTCCGCAACATCGTTGAGAACCAAGTGGATTTCAAGGCTTCACGCAACGTCATCATCGCAGCCCTCATCCTGGTTCTGGCCATCGGCATCAAATACGGAGCAAATGACTCACTCGACCTTGGATTCACTTCCCTGTCTGGCCTCGCAGTCGCCGCCCTCGTGGGCGTAATCCTCAACGCGGTCCTGCCGGGAAAGGATTATGAATTCGGTGTCAACCCCCAGGGTGACACCTCGGTCGAGCTCAGCGGCAAAGCCGAAAAACACTGAGGCAAGCGCCTTGATTCGCAAACACCTTAAAAACTCAATGCATATGAACAAAAAAATGCTGTTCACTGCTGCAACCGCAGCAGGGCTTCTGGTGGCTTCCCTCGCTGAAGCGCAGACCAACTTCCAGACCTTCTATGACTTCAGCCGTGAGCATTTCACCACGACCCTTGAAGGATTCTACGGAGATGACTGGGGCAACACCTTCTTCTTCATCGATTACGATTTCAACGGAAAGAACGATGACGGAGCGAAGAGTCTCGCAAGCGGAAGCTATTTCGAGATCGCACGCTGCCTGAATTTCTGGCAGGATTCCGCCCTGGGTGCCCTCAGTGCACATGT
>CADCQP010000070.1 GCA_902803535.1 uncultured Bacteroidia bacterium
ATGGAACACCGACCTGTGCGGGGTTACCGATGAGTCCGTCCTCCCCAAACCTTTCATGGATTACGTCGCATTCCTCGAAGGGGAGCTTGGGGTACCGATCCGCATGATCTCCCTCGGTCCAGACAGGGAAACGATAATAGAGCGTTAAACCAGGCAACGTCCCGATATTATGGAAACAATTGATCTGATTGCACTCTCTCCGCTTGACGGACGTTATGCCTCCAAAACTGCACCCCTGCGCGAATACTTCAGCGAGTACGCCCTGATCCGTCACCGCGTGCTCGTCGAGATTGAGTATTTCATTGCGCTTCGCCATATACCCCTGCCGCAGCTGGCGGGGATTACCGTGGACGATGAAGCCCTCCGCAGTCTCTGGCGTGACTTTACGCCGGAGTCGGCCGCCCGTGTCAAGGAGATAGAGAAGACTACCAACCATGACGTAAAGGCGGTGGAGTACTACATCAAGGAGCGCTTCGATGCCATGGGGCTGCAGGATTACAAGGAGTTCATCCATTTCGGCCTCACTTCCCAGGACATCAACAACACTTCCCAGCCCCTCATGCTCAGGAAAGCAGTGGAGGAGGTCTGGCTTCCCGCCCTTAAGGAAGTGACCGGGATCATGGATTCATATGCCGCCCAGTGGGACGACGTCCCGATGCTCGCGCACACCCACGGCCAGCCTGCTACCCCTACCCGCCTGGGCAAGGAATTCAGGGTGTTCACGGCCAGGATCAAGGAACAGTTGCGCCAGCTGGAGGGGATGTCATATCCTGCCAAGTTCGGCGGCGCTACCGGGGGGATGAATGCCCACAAGGTGGCTTTCCCGGAAGTGGACTGGCCTGCCTTCGCCGATGCGTTCGTGTCTTCACTCGGCCTTCACCGTTCATATCCTACGACACAGATTGAGCATTACGACAACCTGGCGGCCATATTCGACTGCATGAGAAGGATCAACACCATCCTTATCGACTTCTGCAGGGACATATGGACATATATCTCGATGGAGTATTTCCACCAGAAGGTGATCGCCGGGGAAGTGGGCTCTTCTGCCATGCCACACAAGGTGAATCCTATCGATTTCGAGAATGCCGAAGGTAACCTTGGGATGGCGGATGCCGTGCTGACCTTCCTGTCGATGAAGCTTCCGGTTTCGCGCCTGCAGCGTGACCTGACCGATTCCACCGTGCTCAGGAATGTAGGTGTCCCGATGGGACATATGCAGATAGCCCTCGCGTCCCTCAAGAAGGGGCTCGGAAAGCTGCTTCTCAACCGTACCGTCATAGACGCGGACCTCCAGAGGAGCTGGGCTGTAGTCGCGGAAGCTCTCCAGACTATCCTGAGGAGGGAGGGATATCCCCATCCATATGAGGCCCTCAAGGCGCTCACCCGTACCGGTGCAGCGGTGGACTCCGCATCCATCTCCGCATTCATCGATTCCCTTGATGTCTCCCCGGAGGTCAAGGAGGAGATGCGCGCGGTCACTCCGTGGAACTACACCGGATTCTGATCCAGGCATATGAATTTTAAAGGAAACTGATCCTATTTGGAATATAAGCAAGTAAAAAAGTATGAAAGCAATTACCGGAACTGATTTCTCTTTTCCCGGACAGCGGGGCAAGTATGTCGGCAAGGTGCGCGACGTCTATGATATAGACGACCGTCTCCTTGCAATGGTCGTAACGGACAGGATTTCTGCATTCGACGTCGTCCTTCCAGAGGGAATCCCCTACAAGGGCCAGATCCTCAACACCATCGCAGCCAAGTTCCTGGATGCCACATCCGACATCCTTCCCAACTGGAAAGTGGCCGTTCCCAATCCCATGGTGACTGTCGGATGGAAGTGCGTTCCCTTCAAGATAGAGATGGTCATCCGCGGTTACCTCACCGGCCATGCCTGGAGAGAGTACAAGGCGGGGAAGAGGACTCTCTGCGGTGTGCCCCTTCCGGAAGGCATGAAAGAGAATGACAAGTTCCCGGAGCCCATAATCACCCCGACCTCCAAGGCTGCCGCGGGTCACGACGAAGACATCAGCCGCGAAGAGATAATAGCAGCCGGACTCGCCTCCAGGGAAGACTATGAAGCCCTCGAGAGGTACACCAGGGCCATATATGAAAGGGGAACCAGGATCGCCGCTGAGCGCGGCCTCATCCTGGTCGATACCAAATACGAGTTCGGCAAGAAGGACGGTCAGATAATCCTTATGGATGAGGTCCACACTCCTGATTCCTCCAGGTACTTCTATCTGGACGGATACCAGGAAAGGCAGGACAGGGGTGAGCGCCAGAGGCAGCTTTCGAAGGAATTCGTGAGGGAATGGCTCATGGCGAACGGATTCCAGGGCCAGGAAGGCCAGAAGGTCCCGGAAATGACTCCCGAGGTCGTCTCTGGCATCACCGACAGGTACGTAGAACTCTACGAGCACATTACCGGCGAACGGTTCATCCGCAAGGATTACACTGCGGAATCGGTTGAGGTAGATGTACGTGATTGCCTTTCCTCGCTATGACCAAGGTCGCGATCTTCGTCTCCGGCAGCGGTTCCAACTGCGAGAACTTGATCAAGCACTTCAAGGGCTCGCAAGACGTGGACATATGCCTTGTGCTGAGTAACCGCCCGGATGCATATGCGCTTGTCCGCGCCCAGAGGCTGGGAATCCCCACGGAAGTGCTTGTGCGCAAGGAACTCAATGATCCCCTGGTGCTTCTGCCGCTGATGGAGCGTTACGGTGTGGAATTCATAGTGCTTGCCGGCTTCCTTCCGGTGGTGCCTGATTTCCTCATCGAGGCCTATCCGGAGAAGATAGTCAACCTGCATCCTGCCCTGCTTCCGAAATTCGGCGGAAAGGGAATGTACGGGATGCATGTGCATGAGGCGGTGAAGGCAGCTGGGGAGAAACAGACCGGTATGACGGTGCATTACGTCGATTCCAGGATTGACGGAGGCAAGATCATCGCCCAGTTCTCCGTACCGCTTACAGGGGAGGAGAGCGCGGAAGAGATATCTGCCAAGGAGCATGTACTCGAGATGCGCTATTTCCCGGAAGTAATTGAAAACCTGTTAAAACAAAAATAGTAATGAAAGTCTCAATCATAATGGGATCTGTCAGCGACTATGATGTCATGTCTGGCGCTGAGCAGGTCCTTTCCTCCTTTGGGGTTGAATTCGAGAAGAAGGTGGTCAGTGCCCACAGGACCCTTCCGCTCATGATCGATTATGTGAAGGGAGCCCGTGACAGGGGAGTGGGAGTGATCATCGCAGGTGCCGGCGGAGCAGCCCATCTGGCCGGTGTCGCTGCCGGGATCACCACTCTTCCGGTGATTGCAGTGCCTATGCAGACAAAGGCCCTGGGCGGGATGGACTCCCTGCTCTCAATGGTGCAGATGCCGACCGGCATCCCGGTCGCGACCGTTGCCATAGGCGGGGCGAAGAACGCCGCTATCCTGGCGGTGGAGATCCTTGCGCTGGCCGATCCCGCGCTCGCGCAGAAACTGGTGGACTACAGGAAAGAGCAGGCGGAAAAGATTGAGAAGACTGTGATATGAAAGCTTTCCGGGTATATGTAGAGAAGAAGCCGGCTTTCCGCGTGGAGGCCAGCAGCATGCTTGCCGAGCTGAACGAGAACCTTTCGCTGGATATCGCCGGCCTCAGGCTCGTGAATGTATATGACCTTTTCGGCTTTTCGAAGGAACTTGTGTCGCAGTCCGCATATGGCGTCTTCGGGGAGAAGGTCACTGATGACGTCACCGTATATGAGGATGCCGGAGACTATGCCGGATCCTCGAAATACATTGCAATAGAGTACCTTCCGGGACAGTTCGACCAGAGGGCCGCATCCGCTGCCGACTGCGTCAGGCTCCTGGATCCCGGGGCTGTGATCAGGATCAAGAGCGCCAGGCTGCTTATCTTCCCCGAGGGGAC
>CADCQP010000071.1 GCA_902803535.1 uncultured Bacteroidia bacterium
ATCGCCGAAGCCGACAGGCTGATAGACGGGGACGTCATCATCCGGAGGACGATACAGTACGGCATGACCCACTACCCGCAGCTGGACAAGGAAGGACATTTCACCAGGTTCATGGAGCATATGGCCGAAAAATACGCCGAAGGCGGTTACCTCAAGCTCTGGATTCCCGAGTCCCCGAATGCCGCGCGGCTCGCTGCCTTCCAAAAGATGCTGAAGGATCCGGCCCGCACCCGTGAAGCCTTCGAAAAGGAATGGGCTTCAATCAAATCCGACAACACAGGAATATAATACTAACGATAAACATGATCAGAAAAACTACTCTGGCTGCGATAGCCATAATGCTGTCAGTAGCCGCATGGGGACAGAAACCGTCCGACAACAGGATCGGCAAGAAGGCGCAGGATGGCGGCTTGTCCGAAAGCGTCCTTTCCGAAATCCGGAAGGGCTGGGCCGGAACGCCTTCTGACAAAGCGCTCCGCAATGCACTTGCAGGAACATCGATAGCCACGCTCTCCGCCAACTCGGAGGCAGCCGCGATGATTGACACCCATTTCTCGGATGTGGTCGCGACAAAGGGCATCACCAACCAGAAATCCTCAGGGAGGTGCTGGCTCTTCAGCGGCCTGAACGTCCTCAGGGCAAGGATGATAGAAAAGTATGACCTGGGTAGTTTCACCTTCTCGCAGAACTACCTGTTCTTCTGGGACCAGCTTGAGAAGGCCAACCTCTTCCTCCAGGGAGTGATCGACACCAAAGACCTGGACTTCAATGACAGGAAGGTGGACTGGCTCTTCAGCAACCCAATCAGCGACGGCGGACAGTTCACCGGAGTGTCCAACCTGGTCACGAAATACGGCCTCGTCCCCTCCGATGCCATGCCCGAGACCTTCAGCAGCAACAACACTTCCGCCATGGCCTCCAGGATCAAGACTGCGCTCAGGGAAGACGGGCTGAGGCTCCGCGAGGCATATGCCTCGAAAAAAGGCGACCTGCAGCAGATGAAGGTCGAGATGCTCAAGGAAATCTATCATATGCTGGTCCTCTGCCTCGGGACACCCCCCGAGAAATTCACATGGACCCGCTACGACTCCAAGAACAACTTCGTCTCTTCCAAGGAGTACACCCCGAAGTCCTTCTACGAGGAATTCGTAGGAGGCGACCTGGAGGACGGTTATGTGATGCTGATGAACGACCCGACCAGGGAGTATTACAAAGCATATGAAATCGAATACGACCGCCACGTCTATGACGGAGACAACTGGCTCTACATCAATGTGCCCGTCGAGAGGATCAAGGAGATAGCCATCGCTTCCATCAAGGATGACACTGCAATGTACTTCTCCTGCGACGTGGGCAAGTTCCTCAACCGTACCACCGGAGTGGCCGACCTGAAGAACTTCGACTACGACTCCCTGATGGGGACGGAGTCCGGCATGGACAAGAGGGAGCGCATCATCACCCACGACAGCGGTTCAACCCACGCGATCACCCTCATAGGTGTGGACCTCAAGGAAGGCAAGCCTGTGAAGTGGCTGGCCGAAAACAGCTGGGGGATCGACTCCGGCTACAACGGAAAGCTGATAATGACCGACGAGTGGTTCGACGAGTACATGTTCCGCCTCGTCGCCGAGAAGAAATACATCCCCTCCGACATATTGAAAGTCCTCAGTTCCAAGCCCGAACTGCTTCCGGCATGGGACCCGATGTTTGAGCCCGAAGACTAAAGCATATGATACTGTCATCCTTACCCCTCGTCGCGATCCTCGCAACGAATCCATCACCTTCCCTGTCCCCTTCCCTGCCATGGTGGAGGGACATGTCCGTAACCAGCCTCAACGCACAGACCCGCAGGGTGGAGACAATCTGGTATCCCACCGAGGAAGAGGCCCTTTCCACACCGTTCGAGAAGAGTCAGAACTACCTGGACCTCAACGGCATATGGGATTTCGCCTACTTTGACTCCCCCGACCTTCTCCCCGAGGCGCTCCGCAATTGTCCGGAAATAGACGGGATCATGAGCGCACAGGAACTCGCAGAGGCCGAGGCGCAGGTCAAGTGGGGGGACATCAAGGTCCCCGGAAACTGGGAGCATCAGGGGCACGGAGTCGCGATCTACGTCAACCAGCCATATGAATTCGCCCCGAAGAATCCGCAGCCGCCGCTCATTCCCGACCAGACCCCCGTCGGAATCTACCGCAGGACCTTCGAGGTGCCGGAGAACTGGGACGGCAGGGAGATATACCTCAACCTCTGCGGGGCGAAATCCGGTGTATATGTCTATGTCAACGGACAGGTAGTCGGATACTGCGAGGATTCCAAGGACCTCGCACGCTTTGACATCACCTCCTTCCTCAGGAAAGGAGACAATGAACTCCTGCTGAAGATTTACCGGTGGAGCACCGGATCCTATCTCGAATGCCAGGACTTCTGGCGCATCAGCGGGATCGAGAGGGATGTCTATCTCTCCTCCGAGAGCACGGACAGGGATTTCAATTTCTCCGTAAGCGCCACCCTGGATGACAAGCTCACCACCGGAATCCTCAGCATCAAGACCGAAGGACACGGAGACTTCTCCTACAAGCTCCTCGACAAGGATGGCTCTGTAGTCGCCACCAGTGCTTCCGGGAAGACCGTACGCATCCCGTCTCCACGGCTCTGGACCGCAGAAACGCCTGAACTCTACACCCTTCTGCTTAAGGTTGACGG
Source organism: uncultured Bacteroidia bacterium (assembly GCA_902803535.1). Lineage (GTDB taxonomy): Bacteria > Bacteroidota > Bacteroidia > Bacteroidales > UBA932 > Cryptobacteroides. Next base: position 2,707 of record CADCQP010000071.1, read on the forward strand.
GGAATATACCCGGTTTAACGTAGGATTCCGCCAGTTCAAAATAGTGAAGAACCGTTTCCTGGTCAACGGGAAAGCCGTCAAGTTCAAGGGAGTGAACATGCATGAGCACAACGAGTACACCGGACACTACAACACCCGCAAGGACATCCTCACGCAGCTCCTCCTGATGAAGGAATTCAATATCAACGCAATCCGCACCTGCCACTATCCCCAGCCCCGCGCCTTCTACGAGCTGTGCGACAGCCTCGGCTTCTACGTCTATGACGAGGCCAACATCGAATCACACGGTATGGGCTACAAGCTGGACAGGACTCTCGGCAACAAGAAAGAGTGGTACGCCAAGCACATCGACAGGATCATGAACATGTACTGCCGTACCGCCTCCTATCCTTGCGTTACGATACTCTCCCTCGGTAACGAGGCCGGGAACGGAGTGAACTTCTACAATGCATACAAGGAGCTCAAACGACTCGAAACCGCCGGGCAGAACCGCCCTGTGTGCTATGAAAGGGCGATAAGGGAATGGAACACCGACATGTTCGTCCCGCAGTACCCGAGCGCCACATGGTTCCGCCAGATGGGCGAAAACGACAAGGACAAGCCGGTAGTGCCATCTGAATATTCCCACGCCATGGGCAACTCCAACGGCTCCCTCGACCTCCAGTGGGACGCGATCTACGCATATGAGAACCTCCAGGGAGGATTCATCTGGGACTGGATCGACCAGGGACTCGCCGAGACTGACGACAAGGGACGCAAATACTGGACATATGGCGGGGACTACGGTCCGGAAGGCACCCCCTCCGGGCAGAATTTCCTCTGCAACGGAATCGTGGGCCCGGACCTGACTCCGCACCCGGGAGCATGGGAGGTCAAGCACGTTTACCAGGACTTCAAGGTCAGCTCCGAAAACCCGGCCTCAGGCAGTTTCTCCCTGCTGAACAGGTTCTATTTCAAGGATATGTCCGCATATGAACTGCGCTACGAATTGACGGCCGACGGCGAGGTGGTCTCCCAGGGGAACCTGCCGGACGTCAAGCCTCTGGCCCAGCAGAGCCAGGATTTCAGCGTGCCCGTAACGATGGATGACCCGGCCAAGACATGGTGCCTCAACTTCTTCGTCAGCACCGGCGGAAACGATGTGGCATATGACCAGTTCATCCTCAGCGAAGGCGCCCCGATGGCTGTTCCTGAAGCTTCATCACGGATCAAGCTCATTGACAAGAAGGACGTTTTCCTGGTCAAGGCCCCGCGGCTGAGATTCTCCATAGACAAGGCTACCGGAGCTGTTACGAGGTACCGTCACAAAGGGAAAGAACTGATCCAGAAAGACTTCGGAATGAGGCCCAACTTCTGGAGAGGCCCCGTTGACAATGACTGGGGCAACAACCATCCGATCAGGGCCGCGCAGTGGAAGGACGCCGGATCAGCCGCGACGGTTTCCGCCGAGGCCGCGGAAGAAAGCGTAAGGTTCACCGTGGCATATGCCCTTCCCGACAGCGCTTCGATGACCCTCTCATATGAAGTGCTTTCCAACGGCGCGGTCAAGGTTTGCGGCGAGTTCAAGGGCGGGAACAAGCATCTTGAGCTTCCGCGCCTGGGACTTCGCACCAGGCTTCCAGCCTCCAGGGAAGATTTCACCTACTTCGGACGCGGCCCGCAGGAGAACTACATCGACCGGTGCAGCGGAGCCTTGCTCGGACTCTACCGGTCCAACGCCACGGATGAATACTTCCCATATGTCAGGCCACAGGAATGCGGGCATCACACCGACTGCAGGTGGCTCAGCATCGGCGGCATGACCATAGTGGGCGACAAGACCTTCGAATTCAACGCCCTGCGCATCTCAACCGAGCAGCTCGACCCAAGGAAAGAAGACGGAGAGAGGTTCTACGGCCATGTCAACGACATTACACCGCAGAACTTCACCGAACTGTGCATCGACGGCGGAATGACTGGAGTGGGAGGCTACGACAGCTGGGGCGCACGTCCGGAGCCCTCACGCACACTCTGGACGGACCAGGACTACAGCTTCAGTTTCGCAATAATCCCCGACAAGATCCTGGATAACCAAGAATAACACTATAACGAAATGAAAAGAATCATCGCAGCTTTCCTGCTCCTGGCGGTTGCAGTTTCCGCGACGGCGCAGGACAAATCAACCGTCAAGGTCGGCGCTCCCGCAGACGGACAGGTCATCCCCAGGGAAATCTACGGCCAGTTCGCAGAACACCTTGGCAGCGGGATCTACGGAGGCATATGGGTAGGTCCCGAATCCCGGATCCCCAACATCAACGGCTACCGCACAGATGTGCTGGAAGCCCTCAAGGCCATCAAGGTCCCCCTGGTGAGATGGCCGGGAGGATGCTTTGCAGACGACTATCACTGGCGCAACGGGATAGGTCCGAGGGACAAGAGGCCTTCGATCACCAACAACAACTGGGGCGGGACCGTTGAAGACAATTCATTCGGCACCCACGAGTTCCTGGACTTCTGCGAACTGCTCGGCTGCGAACCCTATATCAGCGGCAACGTAGGTAGCGGATCCGTTGAGGAGCTTGCCGACTGGATCGAATACATGACCGCGGCCAGCGACACCCCGATGTCCCGCCTGCGCAGGCAGAACGGACGTGACAAGCCTTGGAAAGTCAAGTACATAGGCATAGGCAACGAAGCCTGGGGCTGCGGCGGTAACATGCGTCCCGAGTACTACTCGGACCTCCTGCGCCGCTACGCCACCTACTGCCATGAATTCGACGGCAACAAGCTCTTCATCATAGCCAGCGGGGCCAGCGACTATGACTACAACTGGACCGACGTGATCCTGAAGAACCGCAAAGGGAAGATGGACGGGATCTCCCTCCATTACTATTCTGTCGACAACTGGGGCAACAAGGGTTCCGCCACTGACTTCACCAAAGACGATTATTATTGGGTGCTGGGCAAGAGCACTGAAGTAGAGGAGGTGATCAAGAACCACATCGCCCTCATGGACAAATATGACCCGAACAAGAGGATAGCCCTCTGCCTGGACGAATGGGGCACCTGGTGGAACGTAGAGCCAGGCACCAACCCCGGCCACCTTTTCCAGCAGAGCACAATGCGCGACGCCATGGTGGCCTCCACCACACTGGACATATGCCATAAGTACTCCGACAGGCTGAAGATGACCAACATAGCCCAGATGGTGAACGTCCTCCAGGCAATGATCCTCACACAGGGCGAGAAAATGCTCCTCACCCCCACCTACTATGTCTACAAGATGTATGCAGTCCATCAGGGGGCGACCTACCTGCCCGTCGAAGTAAACACTGCCACAAAGGAAGTGCGTGGAGGAAGGGGCAAGGCCACCAGGACAATCCCCCTGCTCAGCGCGACAGCTTCTCGCGACGGAGCGGGACGAGTGCATGTCTCCCTGTCTAACCTGGATGCTGACAACGCCCACGAAGTCACCGTGGACCTTGGAGCTGTCACGGGATCTTCCAAGGGTTCCGGAGAGATACTCGCCTCGAAGAATCTCACCGACCACAACGAATTCGGAAAACCGGAAGCTGTCAAGACTGTACCATTCAAGGATTTCCGCATCAAGGACGGCAAGCTGACGGTCAAGATGCCCGCAGCCTCCATCGTAACTGTTGAACTCCAATAAAACAGATCCATATGAAAAGAACAGCCATCCTGCTCTGCGCTTTAGCCCTGATCGCCGGCAAAGCCCAGGCAAAGGAAGAACTACTTCCCTATCAGGACAAATCCCTCCCTGCCGAGACCAGGGCAGCGGACCTGGTGAGCCGCCTTACCATTGAAGAGAAGACTTCCCTGATGATGCATCCCTCCGCAGCCGTTCCACGCTTGGGGATCAAGGCCTACAACTGGTGGAGCGAGGCCCTGCACGGAGTTGCCCGCAATGGTTCCGCCACGGTCTTCCCGCAGCCGATCGGAATGGCCGCGTCATTCGACGAAGACCTCCTGCTCGAGGTTTTCACCGCTGTCAGCGATGAGGCCAGGGTCAAGCACCGCATGGCCAGGGAGCAGCAAGGCTACGTCAAGATCTACCAGGGCCTGACATTCTGGACTCCCAACATAAACATATTCCGCGATCCGCGCTGGGGCCGCGGAATGGAAACATATGGCGAAGACCCCTTCCTGACCGCCAAGCTCGGAAGCGCCGTGGTACGCGGGCTCCAGGGGCCTGACGACTCCCCTGTCCGCAAGCTCCACGCCTGTGCGAAGCATTATGCCGTGCATTCCGGTCCGGAATCCATCCGCCATTCCTACGACGCACAGGTTTCGGAACGCGACCTGCGCGAGACCTATCTCCCGGCCTTCAAGGAACTGGTCGTCAAGGCCGGCGTTGAAGAGGTGATGACTGCCTACAACCGCTTCCGCGGTGAACCCTGCGGAGCCAGTCCCTACCTGATAGACACTATCCTCAGGGGAGAATGGGGCTACAAGGGAATCATCACTTCCGACTGCTGGGCTGTCTCTGATTTCTATGTCCAGGGAAGACACGGATTCTCTCCTGACGCAGCTTCAGCAGCGGCTGCCGCCGTGCATGCCGGAGTTGACACCGAGTGCGGAGAGACCTACCGCCACATCCCCGAAGCAGTGGAAAGAGGGCTTCTGGATGTCAAGGACATAGACCGCAACCTGATCCGCCTGATCGCGGACCGTTACCGCCTGGGAGAAATGGACGGGATAGACCCGTGGGAGAAACTGCCTGAAAGCATTGTGGAAGGAGCTGAGCACAAGGCTCTTTCCCGAAAGATGGCTGAGGAATCGATAGTACTTCTGCAGAATAACGGCATCCTCCCCCTGAAAGAAGGACAGAAGGTAGCCCTGGTCGGCCCGAATGCCGATGACAAGAGCATGCAGTGGGGAAACTACAATCCGGTTCCCAATGCCACAGTGACCCTGAAGGATGCCCTCCAGGAGAGGATTCCGGGACTGGTTTACACAAAAGGATGCGGACTCGTAGGGGCTGAGCTCATCGCCGACAACGACCGCGCCGTTTCCCTCGCCCGTCCTGCCCTGGATGTCAATGCCGTGCTCAGGCAGGTGGAAGGATGCGACATCGTGGTCTTCGCCGGAGGCATATCCCCAAGGCTTGAAGGAGAGGAAATGCGGGTCAACATCCCGGGATTCAGCGGCGGTGACAGGACCGACATCGAACTGCCGGCCGTCCAGAAAGAACTGATACTTGCCCTCCACGACAACGGCAAGAAAGTCATTTTCGTCAACTTCTCCGGAAGCGCCATCAGCATGGAGGCGGTCAAGGGATCATGCGAAGCCATCCTCCAGGCATGGTACCCGGGTGACGAAGGCGGTGAAGCCATCGCCGACATCCTCTACGGCAAGGTGGTTCCCTCCGGAAAACTTCCCGTAACATTCTACAAATCAATTGACCAGCTCCCTGACTTCACCGACTACGACATGGCCGGCCACACCTACAGGTTCATGGAACAAGAGCCGGAATATCCCTTCGGCTTCGGCCTGAGCTATGCCAGGTTCAAATACGGCAGGCCCCGCATGCGCGCAGGCGAGATTACCGTAAAGGTTAAGAACAAGAGCAAGGTCGATGCGGTGGAAACCGTGCAGCTCTACGTCAGCAAGCCCGGAGACAGCAACGGCCCCGTCAAGACACTCAGGGGATTCAAGAGGGTATTCATCCCTGCAGGGAAGAGCGTCAGGGTCAGCATACCCGTCACCGAAGACACCTTCCAGTGGTGGAATGAGGAAGCCGGGGACATGACACCCGGAAAGGGCCGCTTCGTCATCCTCACAGGAGGAAGTTCAGCGGACAAGGCCCTGAGGGGCAGGAAGGTCAACGTGTAGGTTTCAGGATTTTTTCCAGGAAATCATAGCCAGCGACCGAAATCGCCACGGTTTCCATGTCTTGTCCATGACAGGATTATTTTTCTTCACCGGGGAAGAGGCCGAACATGCGGGCTTCAATCATGTCCGTGACAGCCTCGAAATCCTCAGGCTTGTTCCCGAACTTGTAACGGTCTGCGTCGATAATGAGCAGATTGCCCTTGTAGTCCTTGATCCAGTTCTCATAACGCTCATTGAGTCCGGTGATGTAGTCGATACGGATGCTCTTTTCATAATCCCTTCCCCTCTTCTGGATCTGGGAGATCAGGTTGGGGATGGATGAGCGGATGTAGATCAGGAGGTCCGGGGCCTTTACGAGCGACATCATCAGCTCGAACAGGTCGGAATAATTCTCGAAATCCCTCGATGACATCAAGCCCATGGCATGCAGGTTAGGAGCGAAGATGCGTGCATCTTCGTAGATCGTCCTGTCCTGGATGATCACGTCCTTGCTCTTGGAGATTTCGATGACATCGCGGAACCTCCTGTTGAGGAAGTAGATCTGGAGGTTGAACGACCAGCGCTCCATGTCCTCGTAGAAATCCGCAAGATAGGGA
>CADCQP010000072.1 GCA_902803535.1 uncultured Bacteroidia bacterium
ATCTGGTTCTTCCTTCCGTACTGGAGGCCGGCCATCCCGACGCTTGCGAAAAGGACTGACCGAGGCGACATCTTGACAGTAAGGCCCGGAGTCAGGGCCAGGCCGAGAGAATGATTCTTCTCCCAGCTTCCCACTTCCGCCCCGGTGTGCCCGTCGGAATTGCGCGCCTGGCCTACAGTCCCCAGCACTCCCGCGTCAACATGGAAAGCAAGCCTCCTGGAATCCCCCACAGGAATATAATAGCGCATGAAAGCCACCATCGTAAAATCCTGGCTGACAGAATAGTAGTCCTTGATAGACAATGACAGGCTCCCCAATTCAGCATTCGCGCTCCTGGCATCCAGCATCATCCTCCCGTATCCGAATTTCGCCCCGACGCCGAGATTGTTCGAAATGAAATAGCAGGCTTCGGGAAAGACCGACACATGGAAGCCGACTGAATTGATGTTCTTTACGATGGCAAAAGTGTAGTTGTCGTTGTCATGCCCCGAAAACGAAGCATGGCCTCCGGCCATCCACTGTCCTTTTGCCACGAAGACAGGCCTTGCGGAATTGTCATAACGGCTGATCTTCTCCCTGTCCCTGGCTCCGGAAAGGGTGCACAGGAACAAGAGGGGCAAAAGGGCCAGGTAATGAAGTTTTCCGCTCATCGCCTATTCGTAAAGCAATTCCATTCCGTCGATCCAGAGCTTGCTGGAATCACATCCGGTAAAGTAGTCACCATATTTGCTTGAAGCGCAAGAAATGACTATGTACGAAGGAGTTACAGTCTCATCCCTGTAATCGATGGGAATGATGTATTCCTTCCAGGTGTTGTGGGAGTTGGAAGCGTCACCCTGAAGCTGGAGGTCTCCGAAAGCTATGGTGGAGGCATCTGTAGAAAAATCCACGAATGTCTTGGTGTCCGTGGTGTTTACCAGGATCGGGCACTCATCGTTTCCGCCATATTTCCTGGGATCCCAGTTCCCGAGGGCGATCTGGACCCTTCCGATGTCATAATTGTCAGTGGTAATGGTCTCACCCGCAGGGCTAGAATCAATGCGGTTAATCTTGCCGGTAGAATATTTCAGCCAGACACGCAGTGCGGTAGGACGGCCAGTGAACTTGCGTCCGAACGCGACCTTGCCGCCCTTGGTCCCCTCCAATCCGGCGAAATAGCCCGAAAACAGGTTTCCGGCTGCGAATTTCACCAGTGCCCATGTCGAAGTCAGGCACGCAGACTGGTTCCCGTCCTTTTTCTCCGACGCATCGGGCTTGCATATGATGAAGCCGCCGAAATCGGCAGACCCGTTGATGCCCTTGCTGCCATTCCCGGAGCCCCACCAGGGACTGTCGCCGGAAGAGTAGAACTCAGTATATTTGCCTGAGGCGGAAGTAGATGTCTCCTCAAAACTGCCGTTCGGAACGGCCGGAGCCGCCTCAGTGGTGAACTCCATCGGTTCGCCGGTGTCCTCGCCGCCGATGACCAGCTTGTAAGTGTACTTGGTCTGCGGGGCGAGCCCGGTCAGGACGGCATCATATATCCCCTCACCGGTGCGAACAGAACTTACTGAAGTCCAGTTCACTCCGTCAGTACTATAGGCAAAGCCTATCTTTGAAGGATCGTTGTTCTCCCCTTCGTCCACGTCGGCATGGACTGTCGCATGTCCGGCCCAGATCTCATACGGTGCGGAAGCCGAAAGGCCTGTGGAGACAGGTTCGAATACGATTGTGTCGTCGATTTCTTCAGTGTCATAATCCACCAGGAGGTCCAGCTCGGCCAGGCCGTCCTTGATGGTGTATTTAAGGGTCATGGCATAGACTTTACCCTTCTCCAGACCGGGGATGGTCCCGGCCTTGGAGAACTCCTTGCCGCCGATGGTTCCGGTAAAGGTCCAGGTGAATGCCGGTTCCTCGATCCCGTCGATGATGAAATACCCGTCCGAACCGCTCTTGGACGCGTCGTAAACCAGGGAATTGCCATCCACTCCGATAGTCAGGGTGTAGCCGGGAGCGAAATTCTCTGCCACGCTGGCATCGAAGGAGACCTTTGAAACGGCATTGCTGACAGTAGCAACTACCTGGACGGAAGTGTTCTGGGACGGTACTATGTCGAAATGCTCGGAGCCCTTGTAGCTCTTCTGCTCCCAGGAGGCCGCGGAAGGCGAAGCCTTTGCGGCCTCCCCGGCGATCACGTCAACCCTGTAGCTTCCTCCGGGAAGATAGACGGTCTGGGGCTTGTCAGCATATGCATATGTCCTCACGAGACCTGAAAAGTCTGCATAATAGATGTTCACCTTCGAGGTTGAGAGAAGTTCATCCTGTCCCATTGCAGCCTTTGTAGGTGCGGGATCTATTCCGACCCCAAGCGACAGGGTGCCATATCCTTCCACATCCAGTGCGGACCGGGTGCAGGAAGCCAGGAAGGACAGCGCAAGTGCGGGAAGAATCAATTTGAAAAAGCCTTTCATATGCATTCCTCCTAATGTGATTCAACTACGAGGGTCACGGGAATGCTTGCACGGCATCCCTTCATGTCAGTCACTTCCATGGTGAAAGTGTGCCTGCCCGGGAAGGCATTGATCGGTCCCTGCGCTGCGCTCAGGTCAAACAGGAGACTGGTCTGCCCTGAAAGGGAGCTTCCATGCGGGAACGGAACAATCTGGAAGACAATGCCCTGTTCCTCCTTGGGATTGATCAGGTCAAGGGTCGTTCCTCCTGCAAGCGCTACGGCCGAGATGAAGGATTCACTGGTTGAAGCCATCTGCACGACGAATTTCCTGACCCCGTTCGGGACTGTGATAAGGACTCGGAGATCCATGCCGGTCTCTCCTGAGGGAACCACTATGTTGCCCAGGTCGGTATAGGGGCAGCCTTCGGCAAAGGTCATCGTTATCCCTCCGTCTCCGACCGGGGCGTCGGGATCCTCCCCTATGGGAGCCTCCTGCTCAACGGTGAGGGGGACGGTCAGTTCCTCGTCATCAATGAAAGAATTGATCTCCACTGCAAAAGTGGCGTTCCCTTCCTCATCGGTCTTCTTTACGAAACGGATCTGCCTCCACTGCCTGGGCTCCACGCCCGTAAGGTTGGCCACCATCTTCTGGCTCTTCCCGGAGATGCTTCCTGAGAAAACTATATTCATAGTGGCGTTCCCTCCCTTGGCCACGGCGAAATACCCGGCCTGCTTGGTGTAGGTAGCGTTGCCGCCTGAATATTCCAGCGGGAAGTCAAGTGGGGCTGCCGGATCGACCTTGACGGTCGTCTTGCCCGCTCCGGTGACAGTCTCGAGGAATGCATCATCATATGAGACGGTCGCCTTTACCTGAAGCAGGGTGCAGACAAGGCTTCCGATAGTGGTAGTCTCGCCGGCGGTTATGGAGAAATCTTTCTGGACACCGTATATGGGCTGTTCGAAAGCTGCCGCAGGTACTTCAGAATCCGTAGAGCGGGCCTCCAGCACATAGTTGCCGGCGGGGAGGGAAATCTTTCCGCCGCTGCCCTTGACATCCGCATATGTCGATTCATAAACCGTGGTCCCGGAAGTGTTCCTGACATATATCATGGAATTCCCGGAAGCGGCCGAGGCCTTGGTTACCAGGGTCTCATCCACTTTCACGTCAAGTCCTGCAAAGGACAGGGTACCGTTGCCAGAAACGGGCTTGTCTTCGATTTTCCTGCAGGAAGACAGAGACAGTGCCACTGCAGCTGCGATCAATATGGTAATCGTCTTTTTCATGGACCGGAGGTATTTACTGGTTAAGTTCGATTTCTTCGAGAGTCACAGTCTCTACAGAATCGCTGAAACTGATGGATATGCTCACTCCGCCTACATTCGAGACGTCGTATTTGACGGTGTAGCATGTTGCCGGAGCCCCTTTCCAGGTACGCTCGGGAAGGGTGTATTCAGTTCCGCCCTGGCTTTTCAGGGTGCCGGATATGCTCCACTGGTATGCGACGAACACTGCCTTCCCTTCGTAAACGAAGCCGGAAGGAGAATCCGGAGTGGTAATGCGCATGGTGCGCTCAGGATAATAATTCCGGAACTGGTCCGTGCACTCTATCTTGACTACACAGTTGCCCAGAGTGACCGGTATCGCAACTGATGTCGTTTCTGAAGGCTTGACTGTAAAGTCTTTGCTCCCCTCGAAGCACGGTTTGGACGGCCCCTCCTCGGAAGCGTCACCGTAAGAGACAGATGCTGAATAGTTTCCCGGAGCCAAGCCCGCGGAGGAATCCCATCCTGACATGGGCCCGGAGTAAACCTGGGTCCCGGCACTGTTTTTCAGCAGGAGGGTGAAATCCCCGGAAGAAGGCAATGATGCGTAATCGGTTACGTTGCCTTTGGTCTCCACCTCGAGGACATCGCCGCCTTCCAGGCGGAAAACAATGCTGCCGTCCTGAGCGCTCCTGGAACAGGCGGACAGGCAGATGGCAATGGAAGTCAGGAAGATCAAAGTGTTTCTTTTCATCCCTTTATCTTTATTTTGACATTATCAATATAGAGCCAGTCAGTCGTGTTGTTTGTACCGGCCTGGCTTTCGATTTCAGTGCGCAGCGTCAGGCGGAAGATCCCGCCCGCAGGAGCGCCGTGTATTGTGTAGGAAGCCTTGTTGGGTGTGCTGGTATAGCTTCCGGAATACTCCTTGACGTAGAAGGAATTACCTGACTCGAAGGTACCGGAGGTGTCCCCGCTCTTGTAACCTTCGGAAGATGTGACATACCCTACGAAGCAGGTCTGGCCCACGTTCGGATCGGTTATGATAATCAGTCCTCCGTACTGGTTGTTGGCGCCGTAATCGAATTCAACATCCAGATCTACGGGAGATTTGAGGATACCCTTCAAGGGAGCGGAATCAACCCTGGCAGAATAGTTTGCCGACGTCTCGCGACGGCAGGCTATGCGGATGCACTGCCCGGCCTGGGCACCGACCCTGGCACCTGTCCACCCGTCAAGGAATGAGTGAGGACTCTTGGATCCCGAATTGAACCCTCCGGTGTACTCGTCGTCATATGAGAATGTTCCCACCGAGGAGAAGTCCTCGTACAGCAGGTAGGGCACATTGAGCGAAAGGTCAGCGGAATATTTCCCTGACAGGGAGCCTATGCTTATCTCCTCGCTGATGCGCGCATGTTCGGAGTCATATGTCACCGTGACCTTCTTGCCGGAAAGTGACATGAACGCAGCCTCATCCTCGAATTCCAGGATGAAGTTCTCGCCCCTGGTGAAGGTCCTGCCAGGCGAATAGACCAGTTCATTGCCAAGGCTGTCTCCCCACCGGCATCCCTCCGGAGCCGAGAGTGTCATGCTCTGGATGTCTTCGCCCAGGTTGTTGCTGTCCATCCTCACCGCGATCCTGTAACAGTTCCCCACGGTCTCCGGAGTCATCCTTACCGCAGTGGAATGACCTGGCGCGAATGTACGTCCTCCAAGGGGGACGGTCATCCTGGCCACCTTGGTGTCAGTATAGAAAGTAACCTGCATGCTCTCCCCGGGAGAGAATGTGACCGGGATAACAGATGCAGTGACGTAATTCTTTGTACTACCCGACAGGGGGACCGCTTGGGCAGGCTCAAGGGTAATGACCTGTGAACCGCTGCCGGAAGCAGTCAATTCACCAGAAACGACATTGAGGGTAACGTCTCCGGCAACCGGTCTGGGGAAAGCCGCGACTACCCTGGATATCTTTTCTCCTGCCGGAAGACATGCTTCCGGGCAGTAGAAACGGAGGCGGTGAAGCATATGGTCCATTGACAGGGAGACCTCGTCCCCGTCATAACTATCCCATTCTACTGGCTTGAGTGCATCGCCGGTTTCAGGCGCGGACAACATTATGTCAACCCCTCCTCCTGAATGTCCGTCCTGTATGGAAGGAACTGAAAAAACCGCAGAAGTACCTGAAACAGAAGAAGGTTCAGGATATGTTGCGTAGTAGGTGTACTCCCCTTCCGGCATTGCGGAATCAAGGGTCGCCGAGAAAAAAGCCTTGGAGGAAGATGCTCCGTAAAGAGAGAATCCGGTAGCTGAAAGCACTTCCCGGCCCCCGGAATCCAAAGCCCACACTGCTATCCTGTCGCCGGCAACCCAGGAAGTACCCAGGCCGTCTTCATCCGCGGAAGTCTTCAACTGCGGGGAAAAGCTTCCCCCTGCAGAAAGCCGGACCTCTACCGGACCAGGCGCGGAATCACCGGACGAAGGTTCCTGCACGGTTAAAGAAGCCTCGCAGGAACTCAGGCAGATGATCGCAGAGACTATGTAGCTGAACTTGTTTCTCAATTCCGCACACTACAAAACTCTGCAATTTACAAAAAATTATTTTGTATTGACCTTAATTCCGCTCATCTGGTAGAGATTCACTATCTGCGGCATCTCCGTAGTCTCCATTTCTGACAGTATCCCGCTCGTCTTGGAATACTTCAGGACCACCTTGGAATATCCCCTGGACGACTTTGTCCTGGACGTGAGGGTGACCACATGGAAACCTGGGGCCGACTCTACGGAAATCTCCGCGTCATTGCTGTCAGCGGCCTCCTTGACTTTGCCCGAAACACACAGGAGAAGGACGTTCCTCAGCTGGGCCATCAACGGGTTCTTGGCAGTGTTGAAGGAGGACTCCCTGTCTCCCCTCCTGAGGTCCATGGTGTCTCCTTTTATTACGAGGTAATCCGTCGAAGGGGCGTCATAGAGCATCGAAAGGTTGTCAGGCGCGACATAATAGAGTTTCCCGGATGAGACTGTTACCTTCCCGCTTGTCTTCATAGTCCGGGTGTGCTTGAATGAAGACTCGAGGGAACTGACCTGGGCATTTTTCTTTGCGATGAAAGCGAGGGCATCATTCTGCGCATTGCAGAGGGCGACTCCGGCCAGCAGGGCGACAAAGGAGGTCAAGATGGATTTCCAGTTCATATGCACTCGATTTTAATACAGACCGCCATTGATGGATATAACCTGCCCTGTAATATATGAAGCTTCTTCTCCTGCGAGGAAGGCCACCAGGGCGGCCACCTCTTCGGGTTTTCCGAATCTCTTGGCAGGGATTTCTTTCTTGAGAGCCTCCTCGTCCAGTCCGGTAGTCATGTCAGTTGCGATGAATCCGGGGGCGATCGCGTTGACGGTGACCTTACGCGCAGCGACTTCCTGCGCCAGGGCCTTCGTAGCCGAGATGAGTCCTCCCTTGGCCGCGGAGTAATTGGTCTGCCCGGGAAGTCCCTTCAGTCCCGAAAGTGAGGCCATGTTGATGATCCGGCCTTTCTTCTTGAGTACCATGGGCTGCAGAAGCGGCCTGGTCACATTGTAGAATGCATTGAGGCTGGCACCTATTACATTGTACCATTCGTCGCCCTCGAGCCAGAGCAGCAGGTTGTCCCTGCGGATTCCGGCATTGTTTACAAGGACTTCCACATATTCCCCGGGATGGGCTTCCTGCCATCCGGAAATGCATTTCAGGGACTCTTCCCTGTCCGCGACGTCGAACTTCAGGAGTTCGCCGCTTCCTCCGGCGGAGCATATCTCCGCGAGGGTAGCCTCGGCGGCCGCATCATTCGAAACGTAGTTAACTATGACATGGTAACCCATGGAAGCCAGACGAAGGCATATGGCCTTTCCGATTCCCCTGCTTCCACCTGTAACAAGTGCTGTTTTCATATCCTAAAAATTTGACGCGGCATCATACCGCAATTATCATGCAATTCGTACTGGATCCGGGCCGAGGATTTCCCTGCATGTCAGCAGGGCGGTCATCCCGACCCCCAGGATTCCGTGAAGGTTCAGGCTCTGTCCCGTAAGGAAAAGCCCCGGCAAAGGAGTGCGTGACGGGATAAGGGTCTGCTCCGGGGAGGAAAAGTCCTTCCTGACCCCATATGCAGAGCCGTTTACGGAACCGGTGTAGTCCCTCCAAGTGAGCGGAGTGCTGGTCCAGACCCTGTCAAAGGCATCCCTGAGTCCCGGGATCCGCTTTCCGGCAAGGCATATGCATTCTTCCGCCTTTCCTCTCTTGAACTCTGCGTACTCCTCCGGGCGCCGTCCGGTGGATGTGTCCGCCCATCCGCTGACTTCCGCGAAATCCATCGGTGTCATGATGTCCAGGTGGTCACCCTCCGGATAGAAATGGACCATCACACTGTCAACCTTCCCGCTTGCCGGATTCCACATGTCAGCCTCGGCTGAATGGATGAAAAGGTTATGGTTGATATATGGAAGGGCCCCCTTCTTGAGGGCTACGTTCACAGTGAACATCCCGAAGGTGGATTCCAGTGAGGAAATCCTCCGGCGGTAGATCTTCCTGACGCCTTCTGTGTTCTCTGCAAGGGCCATGGCCACGGCAGGATGGGTGTCGGCTACGGCTACATCGCAGGGGATGCTTTCTCCCGAAGCCAGTTCGACCGAAGTAACCTTCGCTCCGTCAGAGACGATCCTTGAGGCGGCATCGCCGAGGATAATCTCTCCTCCGCAGGCCCTGATGGAATCACACAACGCGGAGACGATGCTGTCTCCCCCTCCTGTCAGCCTCCACGATGACATCATGAAGGATGAATTGATCTGGGCAAAAGTGTATAACGGGAGCGATGGTGAGAGTTCCATCTTCAACGCATTGGCCGACAAGACCTTGCGAAGCAACGGATCACTTATGGTTTCCTCCAGCCATGCCTTGGCTCCGGTTGCGAACAGGGGGTTCATCGCCTGCGAGGACAAGGCTCCGAAGATATTGTCCCCTACCTGTTTCAGGAGGGATGCATATCTTTCCAGATTGTCTCTCTGCGCGGGGAAAAAGCCGGAAAGCACATCCACGAAGGCATCTGGACCGTCGGAAGGGATGCTGAAGGTGTCGTTTCCTATCGTCACCTCGTCTGAGCACCCGGGATCCATCCTTACGAAAGGCAGGTCCCTGAGTGAAAAAGCATCGAAAATCTTTCCAAGAGCCTCTCCGGGCCTCATGCCGCCGACATAATGGAATCCGCAGTCGAAGGTCATGCCTGCGCGCCTGAAAGTCTGGAGGCATCCGCCGGGACGGGCCTGTTTCTCTGCCACGAAAACCTTGAAGCCGTTTCGGGAGAGCATTTCTCCGCAGAGGAGTCCTCCCAGGCCGGCACCTATTATGACAGCCCTCCTTTCCATGTCACTTTCTGGTGATGGACTTCCTTATCCAGGGGATGCGGATAGCCTGGCGGAAAAGGAAGGGTTCTACCGTATAAGTCAGCAGGATCGTAGAGGCCATGCCGGTAAGGGTGCTGAAACCTATAGAACGGATGGCCGGATGTGAAGCCATGAAGAATGAGAGCACGACCACCAGAAGCACTACGGCCGAGAAGAAAATGGCTCCCTTGTGATAAGGCAGCAGCCTGTCGTCTTCTCCCCTGGCCCCGGCAAGCAGGCCCTGCATCACGAATATGCTGTAGTCAACCCCTATTCCAAATATGAAAGTAGAGATGATTATGTTGATCAGGTTGAATTCCAAGCCGAAGAGAGCCATGGTTCCCTGGACGATGTACCAGCTGAGGAACATGGGGAGGAAAGCCAGGAGGCTGACCCATATGTTCCAGAAAGAGACCAGCAGCACCAGCAGCACGAAGATCGAAGAGACCGCAAGGGTCACGTTGAAATCGTCATGCACGATCTTCACCATGTCGCTCATGTAGTAGAAGGGATCCACCACGAGGCTGTGGTCCAGGGCGGCGACCCTGTCGTCGGCCTCCCTGACCTTGTCCGGCCTGATCTTCACCCCGCTGAAGACAAGCCATTGACCGGCAGACTCCTCAACGAATGTTGACATCAGGCCTTCGGGGAGTATCCCTTCCTCATACAGCGAAGACGGGCTGTAATCCGAACTGACCATCTCCTCGAACGGGTAGAACATATCCTCCGGAAGGCCGTATTTGCGGGCCGCAGAGGTAACCTTCTGCATGGCATATGCGATCTTGTCCCCGGTCCAGTACTCCTTCCAGGCCTCTATCCTCCGCTCCTGGACGTCCATAGGGACGAAAAGGAGGCTCTGGACGGGCGAAGGCCCCTGCTCTATCGTGCCGTCGCCGGCCATGCTGCCGAGCTCATCCAGGAGTGTCCGGCTATAGTGGAGGGCCTGGTCGAGCGATTCGGATGAAACCGCATAATAGCGCTGCGTAAGGCCGGAAAGGTTCTTCTGCGCAAAGAGGGTCTCGGATTTGATGAGATCCTCCGATTCAAAGCCTATATGCTTCAGATTGGTGTCGAACCCGACCCTGGGGGCGAGGATGAATCCGGCCACGATCACTACGGCGATCACCCCCAGGAGCAGGGGCTTCCGGTCATATGGATAAGAATTCACTTTCCCGATAAGGTCGAATATCTTCTGGTTTTTCCTGGTGTCTCCTTCCTTGAGGAAATGCGGCAGGAATACCAGGGCGAAAACTGTGTTGCCGACGAGGGCGAAAGACGCGAACAGTCCGAAATCCCTGAGCAGGTCGCTTTTCGTGAAAAGAAGGCCGAGGAAAGCACCTATCGTGGTGATGCACCCGAGGCAGACCGGGGTGCTTTCGTCCCTGAGCATCTTCTCGGTGTCCCCCACATAACGGTGATGTACAGTCACATGGAGGCAATAGCTCAGTGCGACTCCCAGGACTATTGCACCGATTCCAAGGGCCATGAGAGACATCTGCCCCTTTAACCAGTACATGCAGGACAAAGCGAAGAAAGTCCCGTACAGCACCGGAACCATGTTCTGCCAAAGCACTCCCCCGCTGCGGAAAGAAATGACCAGCAGCAGGATGATCAGCAGCAGCGAAATCCCGACGGTGATCATGAGGTCCTTCTTGATGGCCCTGGAATTCCCCACGCTGCGAACTGGAGAACCGTGCATCAGGACCTCTATTCCGGGATTGGCTGCGGTGAACTCAGCCTTGGCATCCTCCATCTCTTCCATGAGGATGGTCGCGGAGCCGGAATCAAAACTCTTGAATGAAGGAGCCACGAACAGCAGGGCCACCGTGGAATCCCGGCAGAAAAGGTGTCCGTCACAAAGGGTGTAACCGCTTGCAAGCCCGGAAAGAGGCTGTCCGCCCATAAGCAGGTTCCTCAGTCCGAGCGGATCGGTTGAGACGGCCTGGGTGACAGTGCCTGTCTCGTCCTCCATGACTGCGGCATAGTTCCGCTCCATGGATGCATCCGCGTTCTCAATAGCCTTGTCGAATTCCGGATAAAGGGACTCGTCCACGAATGAAGGGACATGCCTCAACGCATAATCGACGGCCATGAACGGGACATCATCTTCGATCCTGTAGAGCATGTTGTCAATGCACCCGCTGGAGGAGTCCTTCGCGGCAAGGATATCCGCGAATGCATCGGCATATGCGCCGAGGGCATATGTGTCACTCTCCCCGGAAGGATCGGTTATCTGCACGAAAATCCTGTCCTTTATGGACAGGTTCCCGAATGAGAGGGCGCTCTCGTCGTTGGCCGAAGAAGGAAGGAGTTTTGCTATGTCTTCCTCGTACCTGAGCTTGAGGCCGAAGAACACGAATGCCAGGCTGCTGAGCACCAGGCAAAGGTACATCAGCGGCTTCCGGCTACGGAAAAAGCGGTACAGTGGGACGAAAATCCTATCCATCTTCTTCCTGGCATTCCATTTTCTGCTTCCACTGGCGGAAGAAAGCCGGGACCGAGGGCTCGAATACGCCCTCCTTGGTAGTAAAGAGCTGGACAGTCTCGGCAGTAGCTATCAGGGTGCCGTCTTCAGCATCCGTCACGGTGTAGTCGAAACAGAGCTTCGCTCCCTTGGAAGGACGGTAACGGCATATGACCTTGAGCCACTGGTCAACCCTCGCGCTCTTGTCAAAGCGGACATGCATGTCGAAGACCGGGGCGAAATAGCCGCATTCAGATATGTAGCGGTAACTCAGGCCCCACTTGCGTCCGAATTCCTCACGGGCGTCCTCCAGGTATTTCACATAGTTGCCGTGCCAGACGACTCCCACCGGGTCGGTTTCCGAAAACCTCACCCGGACAACAACTTCCGACTGAAGACCGCCCTGCATGGGAAACAAACTATTGCGTCCTCTGGGCTACGTAATCGTACAGTGCAGCGAATGTCCTGACTCCCGTCATCTCGCTGCCATTGATCTTAACTCCGAAATCGTTCTCTATCAGAGCGACCAGGTCTACAAGGCTAAGGCTGTCAAGTTCAAGTGTTTCCTTAATGTCAGCTTCCGGAGTGATCACACTCTCGTCAATCTCAAATTCCTCAGCAAGAGCCTGGTTTATCTTCTGAATGAGTTCTTCTTTGTTCATGATTGTAATGTTATTGTTTAATTATTGTCTATCCTTTGTAATCCCTGACTATCAGGGTAGAGTTCGTACCTCCGAATCCGAATGAATTGGAAAGGAAGGTATCGAAATGCTTTTCGACGCGCACCGATGGGATAAGCAGTTTCGCGGAATCCTCATCAGGATTCTCGAAATTGAGATTCGGAGCGATGAAGCCGCCCTTCATCATGAGCATCGAGTATATGACCTCGCTGGCTCCGGCCATCCACATCTCATGCCCGGTCTGGGACTTGGTGCTGGTCACCTCAATCCTCCTGTCGCCGAACACGGCATATATCGCCTTAGCCTCATTGGTATCCCCTACATGGGTAGAGGTCGCATGGGCATTGATGTATCCTATTTCGTCCTTTGAGACCCCTGCACGCCTGATCGCCATCTCAAGGGAACGGCGCGGGCCGTCCACGTTGGGACTTGAGATGTGGTCTCCGTTACCGGAGAAG
>CADCQP010000073.1 GCA_902803535.1 uncultured Bacteroidia bacterium
ATCGTATTAAGCAAGTGGAGGTAAAAAATATTATATTTGTGATAGAAGCTAATAGAATATGTTACTGTCCTACTTGTTACCCCTGATCATAGGCGCGGTCCAGGCCTACAATCCTGTAGTCCCCGTGATAGTTGACCAGCCTTATAATGTCATCACTGAACTGGAAATCGAGTCCGCCGGCGGAGACACCATGGACTATGTGGATTTTGAATTCAGCGGAATCCCCGCTTCAAGCGTCAAGAGCGTCCGCCTGATGTACTCGGGCACCATGAGCTGCGTGTTCAGGAAGTCCTTCCTTAACCAGATGACTACATCCAATGCCATGCGCAAGGCCTTGCAGAACGTCTCGGGAGGACAGCGCATATGGTGTGATCCGGCATATGTAATCGAAAAGCAGTCGGTGAGGCCCCGGAAGGCCGAAGGCGGGGTAGTGAAGGTGCGCCTGCAGGCTCCCGTGCCGCTGGTGCAGGGAAAGAATTACTGCTATGTCAGTATGGAGATAGGCGGCTCGCTGGATCTAACGCAGACTTTCCAGGCCGGGGTCAAAGGAGTCTCCGTCAACGGTAAGCAGATGGAAATCAATCAGACAGGAACGACCACCAAGCGCCTCGGAGTCCTGGTCCGCAATGCCGGACAGGAAGGGATCGCCACCTACCGAATCCCCGGGCTGGTGACAACCAAGAAAGGAACATTGGTGGCAGTATTCGACCTGCGCAGGAATAATCCCAATGACCTCAACGACGACATAGACATAGGAGTAAGCCGCTCTACTGACGGAGGCCGGACATGGAGCAAGAACATAGTCGCTTTGGACAAGGGCCTTGACGGAGGACTCCCCGAAGCCCAGAACGGAGTAGGCGATCCCTGCATACTCCTGGACCAGGAAACCGGATGGCTTTTCGTTATGGGCCTGTGGTCCCACGGAGCCGGACAGGGATGGTCATATGTCGCTGACGGAAAAGAGTTTCCCGTAGATTTCAGCCAGCCACTGATGGCTTGCAGCAAAGATGACGGAAAGACGTGGTCGGCTCCGGTAAGCCTTTTCGGGTCGATGAAGCCCGGGATGGTCAGGCCGTTCCAGGGCCCCGGGCGGGGAATCACAATGTCGGACGGCACCCTGGTGTTCCCATTCCAGCACCTCAAGGCCGACAGGTCATTCGCCGGGAATTCACTCCTTTACAGTAAGGACCACGGCGCGACCTGGAAGCTTTCTGAAAACACCTGCGGAGACATCCTTACAGAAGACCAGGTGGCTGAAATAGAGCCTGGACTCCTGATGCTCAATTCCAGGAATCACAACAAAAACAACCCCGGAAGGGTGGTGTTCACAACTTCCGACCTCGGCACTACCTGGACTGAGCACCCATCGTCCCACAGCCTTCAGGAACAGATCTGCCAGGCCAGCCTCATCAACGTCCCGGCAAAGGGCAGTCGCCTTATAACCGGCGGGTCGGTCCAGGGAAACAACCTCGGGCAGGACGTCCTCCTGTTTTCGAACTGCGACACCACCAGTAGCAGGACAATGATGACGATCAAGGCCAGCCTCGACAAAGGGCACACATGGCCTCACAAGCTCCTTCTGGACGAAGGAGACAGCTGGGGCTACTGCTGCATGTCAATGATTGACGAGGACACCGTCGGAATCCTCTTCGAGAGCAGCGCCGGACAGCTTGTCTTCCAGGCTGTTCCGCTTAAAGAGATCCTGGCCAGGTAGGCCTGCAAAACTCAGTACGCCCTATGAAACCTCGGCTTGAACATATGGATCTGTTGAAGTGCTTCGCGATATTTTCGGTGCTGGTGGGGCATTCGACGGAGCAGCTTTCCGGCGGGCTCTTCTGGGACCATCCGGTGTGGGAGTTTATCTACTCCTATCATATGCCTCTGTTCATGTTCGTCTGCGGCTTCTTTTTCCGGTCATCCCTGAAGCGCGGTTACGGGGAGATGGCACGAAGGAAGTTCCTCCAGCTCGGCGTCCCATCGCTGACGGCATATGCAATCGCATGCCTGATCATGCTAATCGCCGGGGTGAGGGCCATCGCCGATCTCTGCGAGCTGTCCTTTAACGGCTTCATGAACTGCGTATGGTTCCTCAAGTGCTTGCTGTTCTGCTATTTGCTGATGCATCCGCTCTGTCGTTGGGTGAGGAAGGACTGGGTGGCCGCGCTCGTCGCGACAGTCCTGGTGATCCTGATTCCCGGGACGGAAATAGTCAACTTAAACTTCATGCTTCCGATGTTCTGCCTCGGAATGCTCTGCGGCGGTCATATGGGAGAAATCGAGCGCCATCGCCGGCTCTGGCTGGCCGTAAGCATCATCCTCTTCGGAGTGCTGCTGTGCTTCTGGTCCGGACATCTGACGGTGTACGAGCACCCGACCCGCTTCTGGAGTGCCGGGGCTGATGGAGGTGCCTGTACCCCCGACTGGGCTAACCTGGGCCTGACAATCTACCGCCTCGCCCTCGGAATGGCCGGGTCGATGACATTCTTCCTTCTCTCCAAGCCAGTTTACGAGGCTATCCGCGGCTGGCGCTGGACCGGGACTCTCTGCCGCATCGGAGGCGCCACCCTCGGGATATATGTCCTCCAGACCTTCTTGCTGGAGATTCTGGTCAACCGCCTTCAGGTCTATGTGCCCATCCCTCACTCCTACTGGGTTGCACCTCTTCTGGCCATTGCCGAACTGGCCATATGCTATAATCTGGTCCTTCTGATCCGCAAGACCCGGCTGCTCCGTCTGCTGATCCTTGGAGAAAAGCCGTAGCGGGCGACATGTTCATCGTCATATGAAAAGAATACTATTTTTGCTCCTTGCCACCGTATCGGTAACCGCCATATCGGTAACAGGTGTGAGCGCTCAGGAACGACAGGAAAAGAGCCTCTTCTACGGTTGGGAATTCCG
>CADCQP010000074.1 GCA_902803535.1 uncultured Bacteroidia bacterium
ACGGTAAGAGGGGTCTTGATTATTACGACCGTGTACAGTTTTCCGGCCTCATCCAGCCGCTTGATGAGATCCTCATGCATCACGCTTTCGGCATCTGGACCGCATATGTCCTTGACCTTACGCTTGAGGTCTTCAACCCCTGGGACCAAGTCGTCTGTGATATATTCAAGCTCTTTGTCGCGGTAAAGATGAGCGAAAACATGGGGCGCACCCTTAACCATGGAGACAGTCTTTTCAAGGACTTCGGTGTACGGTTCATCCGCATAAAGGGTCACAATCCCCTCTCCTGACTGCAGCGGATATGCCATATCTGTGATTACTATCCAGTTCCTGTGTCCCAGGAGCGGAAGCATTTTTTCCAGACGTTCCTGCCAGGAAACGTCCCCGGTCCCGGAAGGGGCCTGTGAACAACATGCTGACATAAGCAACAATGGTAAAATAAATGTTATTACTGACTTTTTCATATGACTACTGAAACAACAGAACGGGCAGGGAACGACACATTTACGGGGCGGCGGCCGAGGCGGATAGCGACAGTGCGGTCACTGCGGGTCGAATTGAGACAAACGACAGCGATGCTTCCGTCGGGATTACGGAAAGCCAGATAAGTAATTCCTTCTTCCTCAAATCCTTCCGTGCCGATACGAACGGCTCCAGGTTTAATGGCGACGCTGCAGTGAAGCACCTCGTACCAATGCGAATTGCGGACTACGCTCTCCAGCGTCCAGCTCGAAGAATCAATAGATGCACCGCCGAGACAGGTAGCGCAGCCGCCGGCTTCCCCGCGGTTGGGCTTGCCCTCATTGTCCAGGATCAGGTTCCATAGGACCACTCCCTTGCAATAGCGGCTGAGGGTTCCGAGGAATATGTCCCGCATCTCCGCGCTGAAACGCCTTCCGAAAGCATTCTCACCGCGATAGTTCCATGTGCCGATGGATGCTTCGGTGAAATATATGTCCTTATCCGGGGCGGCAGCGTGGATGTCGTCGAGCTCAGACACGTTCCCGCGGTAATTGTGCCATGCACTTCCCGAGACATATGCGGAAGCCTCGGGATTGGCATATATCCTCAAGGGGTACTGAGCCTGGTCCTCATGGCCGTCATAGTCGTAATTGTGGTCGAAGACCAGGATACGGGTGCTGAGTCCGGCCTCCTTGAACCTGGGGCCGAGGACCTTTACGAAATCCCTTTCATCCTGCCAGGGCATGTACAGTGACATCGAGTTGCCCTTGTGAAGCGGCTCATTCTGCGGGGTAACGGCCATGACGTGGTAACCCCTGGCCTCCATCTCCTTGACCCATTTGACGAAGAGGTCGGCGTAATCCCCATAGCATTCAGGATTCAGGCGACCCGAGGTCCAGCTGTCAAATGGCTTCGACGGGTCATCAGGATCCACCTTCATCCACCTGGGGCAGCTCCAGGGCGAACCTATTATCTGTAGATCTGGATTGATGGCGTATATCTCGTCCAGAACCGGGAACAGGTACTTGTACTCGCTTTCGTGCACTTTCAGGTTCTCCTTTCCCGGTGTATCCCACCATGTGTACTCGTCCATGGAAAAATCAGAGCCCCCGATACAGACCCGCACGAGTGAGGATCCTGCCCCGTCAACCGGTGAAAACATCTCAGTCAGGAGGGAGTGCCTGTCCTCCGGTTTCATCTGGAGGAGGACATGGCAGGATGCCTGGGTTATGGCAAGGCCGAAGCCGTCCACTGACTGGAAGGTCTTGTCGGTGAGGCTGATGGATGGGATGGAGGAATCCCCCGCCTTCCCTCCCGGATGGACGATGGTTTTTTCAAATTCCTTCGACTTGTCAAAGGTGGTGGTCCAGACAGTCGCATCTCCTCTGGAGCATGAAAAGAGCAGTGAAAGGCTGGATATCAGCGCTGACGACTGGAGAAAGACGGATTTGAACATATGCGTCATTTTTTATTATCATTTTCCTGCGTTGATCACTGCGAAGAACTCACCTCGCTTGACCAGGCGATAGAGGTCCCCTCCCGGATACTCGAACAGGAGATACTGCAGAGTGGCTTCCTTGAAAGAATTTACGTGCCAGCTTCCATATGTGAATACGTGTCCCTGGTCATCCGCTGCCATGGACATTATCATCCTCGCCGCACGGCCGTCCTGGTCTATAATTGGCCCATGGTCTGTAATACGGTTGTGGTCAGCACCTTCGCTCAGGTCGATGCTCCTCAAGTGCAGTTTCCTGTCCACGTATGCGGGACTGTCGGGATCCACCTCCCTCTCGTCCTCCGAGAACAGGGTCCTGGCATCCTGGAGATCTTCATACTGGACAAAATAGAACCTGTTCCCTCCGATAGCGGACTCGAAATACGTAGAGCCTACATATGCGACCTCTTCGAATGCCTCGCCGGAGCGGACATCCTTGGAAGGATCGAAAAGCCAGAGACGCTCGTCCCCACCTCCAAGGCAGCCCATTGTGAAATAGCATTTCTCCCTGCCAGGGAGAGGTGAAAGCCAGGTCCATGCCCTCTGCTTCAGCAGGGTCTCGTCAGTGACAGGAGACCCGTCAATCAGCTTGCCTTTGGGCAGTACATCAACATATGTTTCTATGCGGCCTTCCGAGGGCCTGTAAACATATAGATTACCTTCATCGTTCTCATAATCATATGCCTTCTTCCACAACGAGAACCAAACATTGCCTCCATTGTCGATGAAGAACCAGAAAGCGGCCCCCTTCCTGCCCTTGACTACAAGTCCGAGGTCTTCTTTCTCCCCTGACTCGATATCGATGCTGTAGAGATGGCAGCCGTCGGACTCATAGAGTTCTTCCAGGAACGGAACGACGAAGACGTAGAGTTTCTTTCGCTGGGGATCTACTCCTATCGCGGAATAAATAGAGTATCTAGGCTTTACGATGCCGAAATCACGGAAAGTCCCGTCCGAGAGACGGTACCCGAAGACATGGGCGCCGGTGTAGTTAGCGATGCCCTCAGGCCAGTAGTTCGACAGGTGGGTCGTAAAATAAAGCCACCCGTCGCATTCAACTATGGGACTGTGGATCTTGCCCTGCTGGGATGGTGTGTCCTGTTCTCCGCAGACATATGTCATGTCCTCGGCAATCATGGTGTGCTGCCACGTCTTCGGATCGAACCTGTGGAATCCGGCCCCATGCCCCTTGGAATGGGTGGAAGACCCGAAATAACACATTCCGTCAGATGCTACGGTCATTCCCTGCCACTGTCCATCCCATTCCTTGCATATCTTGTTCATGGAAACCGACCATACCTTGCTGTCTTTTCCATCCGGAATGTCAGCTGTCTCACCTGCAGTCCTGCTAGTACAGGAGACCGCAGCAAAAGCCATCATCGCGGCCATTATCTTGTAAACTCTCATGTTGATCTGCTTATCTTTGGGTTATCAGGTTCCTCTCCCTGAGGGCATCGACCCCGTTGTTCCATATGGATCCCTCCGCCCACATGTAATAGGAGAAATAGGATATGTTTTCCGTATAAAGCGGGAGCCACGGCTGCAGCTCACAATAAGAATAATGCGCATCGCGGTTATGCGGGAGATTCATCCACATATGCAGATAGTACGGTCTCCTGACAGGGAACGCGCCCACGAAAGAGACATTTTCTTTGGTATCATATGCAGCGTTCCATCCTTCTACCGGATAGAGGATCTTCCCATAGAAAGAGACAGGATCCATTATATATGAAGTGATTCCGTCCGGTTCAGGGATAATGAACCTGTCCTCGAGGCCGTGCTTCTTTCCAATTTCAATGATGGGCTGGGGTCCCAGCACATTCATCTCGGGATGCTTGATGTCCAGGGCGAACCTCACTCCCAGCAGAGGTGACCCTCCGTACAGGGAGAACGTCTTCTCGATTATGGTGCCGTAGTAGTCGGCACGCATCCTGACTTCGGCATATTCTCCTCCGGCCTTGATGACCTCGGCATCATATAGCTTGTGGGTCTCTACGCTGGCCTGGCCGAGGAAATCCTCGAAGCCTCCATAAGGATAATATCCCCACTCCCTGTTGGGCCTGTCGTGATCGGAAGCCTTCTCCGGCCACAATTTAAAGAGGACATTGTCATCCTTGGACTTGACATAGTATTCAATTACCCTGGCCCCGGTCCGCAGGAGGGTAACCCTGACTTTGTCGTTCTCGAGAACGTACTCGTTGACTCCGTCCCCGTTCAGGTCCTTTTCCTCCAGTTTTACTTCTCCGGGTTCTGTCCCTATCCCGAGCTGGGTCTCCGCAGTGACTCCCATGGCCTCTGTGCAGACCGTGTATCCTCCCGCAGGCAGGACCAGATTGAACTCATTGGTCTGGTAGTCACCCTTCCCGACCTCGAACACTTTTTCCTCGGAAAAGACTTCTTTCCTGGGAGAATCCTTCGTAAAGACGCTCACCTTGACAGGCACCGAAGCATTTGCAGTGATATTATGCACGGATACAGGGAATTTACAACCTGATGACGGTCCGTACAAGAGCTGATGGACAGATACTGCAGGCGGCAAGTTGAAGGAAGCCATTACGGACTTGGAAGAACGCCCCCAGTCATAAATGCACATCACGGCATTCATCCGTCCCATGGCAGCTGCTGAAGGGATAAGTTCCACCTTGAGTTTCCTGGATGCCCCGGCAGGAAGGCTGAGGTCAAATTCAGTTTTTCCGCTGGCAACTATCTGTTCAGGGAGTGTCAGGGTGACTTTACCGCTCACCTGAGACGATTGCAGGTTGGTTATCTTGACATGGAGGGTGTGTCCCTCGATGGAGGATTCCATATTGATCCTGTCCCCGAAATAATCCTCGAGATAGATCCTGTCCAGAGCCAGCAGCTGGGCTGATTTGCGGAACTTGTCGGGACCCATGATAACTCCCTGGTCAGCTATGGCGACGGAGTTGCAGGACATTATAGCCTCCCACATCTTCTCCTTGTCAAACTTCTCCCCTTTCTTGACGAAAAGGACCATGCTGTTGGTAAGTCCGCCGAGAACTGATCCGGTCCTTATCGCAAACGGCTTGCCCCATGTATTGATCTGCCGGGCATTCCCTGGCGCCGCAAAAAAAGCGTCACAATCAGGACCGGTTCCAAGACCGCCTTCAGGCACGTCACGGAAAATGTAACCGCCATATGATTTCTGGAAATTGGTCCAGTCCTCTGCAGTCTTCATCATCTGCACCTGCATGCTGCTCCAGTCATTGCAACCGAAAATAGGAGCATATCCCACATCGGTCACCACCGGGTCCCCGATCTCCTTAACCCATCCTGCAAGCTTGTCTCTCATCAAAAAGTCACAATACCCGCTGAAGATGAACCAAGAATTGCCTTCATTCATGCCGAGTCCCATCACATCCACCGGGTCGCCGGGAGTACAGGTGACACTCTGGATGAGTGTCTCCGCCCCGAACCATCCTTTTTTCATGTCGTATTTCCCTACGACCTCGAGGGCATCCGTCAGGATTTCCTTG
The DNA here is from genome assembly GCA_902803535.1 of uncultured Bacteroidia bacterium. Classification (GTDB taxonomy): domain Bacteria; phylum Bacteroidota; class Bacteroidia; order Bacteroidales; family UBA932; genus Cryptobacteroides. The sequence continues at coordinate 5,452 of CADCQP010000074.1, forward strand.
AATGATTTCAGGCTCTCCGCATCCCCGAGCACCACATTGAGGACTTTCTTCCCGCGTTTGAGCACGAATGCGTCAAGTGAGACCACAGGGCTGCCCATCGGATCTTTCTTCTCCAGCAGTCCGGCAACGTCAGAGTCCTTTTCAACGAAAGCAAGGATAGAGGAAGAAGACTTGAGGGCCTCGGATATCTCCGTTTCCGAAGGGTTCACGATGACAGAAGGATTGCCGGCGACTACTGAAGCGAAGAAGCCCTCCTGGACCCTCATCCCGGGAATCCCGAGCGCCTGGGCGATATCCTTCCTGGACTGGGCGATCGTCTTCCCTACGTCTTTGACATTCAAGCGGTAGAAGTTGCCATAACGGTAACGGTTCTCATAGACATTCTCCCAATGGTTGGTGTAACCATTGAAAGACATCTGGTTCTCAACAACGGCCTGTTCAGGAACCGGCTGGCTGGACTTGAAGCCCGAAAGCCCATCTGAACCGCAGCCGTAAGACAGGATCACGGCCGCCACCAAAGCATAGTATAACTTCTTCATGACTATTTTTTGATTTCGAACTTGTCAACTGTCTTTCCGTCCATCCCGAGGACTTCGACCTTCATCGCATTACCGTCCACTACCGCCTTCAGGACTGTGTCATTGCTGTTGACCACAATCGGGAAGGAGGCGCTTTCCCCGGCCTTCTTGTGGACGTACCGGTGAAGGTGGGCACTGAGCATGATGTCCACTCCGGCTCCTTCAAGGATGGGGATGAACTTTTTCGCGACTTCGTCATTTCCATGCCAACCGCCGAACGGTGGGATATGGCATGTGACAATCTTGAACGGAGCCGAACGGAACTCCTCGGACTTTACAACCTCCTTGAGCCACTCGACCTGTTCGTCGCGATAGTTGTCGTACATGGTCAGGCCATAGTACTCCAGGTCGGAATCAGGCTTGTCCTCCCCCGAATCAAGGGCCACGAAGCAGACCGGTCCCTGCCTGTACATGTAATAGATATGCTCAGAGAACGGCGAGAAATAGTTCTGGAAGGCCCAGGCGCTGCGGCCGCGGGTCTCATGGTTCCCGCGAGTATAGTACATCGGGGTTTCCTTTGCGAACAGGTCAACCGCCGCATCCATGAAACCATTGAAAACCTGCTCCTCGCTCTCGAAGACAGAAACCATGTCCCCGACGAAGAGGACCATGTCAGTCTTGGAAAGGTCAGTGTGACCGACCAGGGTCTTGAGCTTGGGGACATCGCCGTGGATGTCGTTAAGCATGGTGAAAGACACGCTCCCCGCCTTCGAATCGAGTGTGCGGAACTTCAGGGGCTGCCTGGTGTAGACGTCTGTGGCAGCGGTCTGGCCATATGCCACATAATTGCCACGGTGCACAGTCACTTCCTTGGCATATACGCGGTAACGGTAATTCGTACCGGGTTTCAGTCCGCTGATCCGCACCGCATGGATACGCGATTCATTCTTGATGCCGTTGGCGCAGTCGAAATACTGGGGCCGCTCAGTCACGTAGAAATGGGTCCCGTCATCCGGTGCGATCTCAACCCAGCCGACTGTAACCGAGTCTGAAATCCAGACAAAAGTCGCCTCGGAATCCTTTACATTCTGAAGATAAGGTCCGTGGATGATCTTGACCGCATGGACATTGGTAGCCGCAACCAAAAGAACGGCAAGGAGGGTGAAAAATCTTTTCATCATTTTAATTATCTTTGAACGATAAAGTTACTATTTTCAATTGAAAAATCCTATCTTGAATGACATGAATATCATCTCAATCCTTTTCTGCATCCTGGCCGCCGGCCTGCAAGGAGAATGGGTCCCGTCTGAGTGGCCTGTCCTCAAAGAGTATGACAAAGACCATCTGAAGGAAATAGCCCTTCCCCTGGGCGGGATCGGAACCGGAACGGTTTCCCTGGGAGGACGCGGTGAGCTCAGGGACTGGGAGATAATGAACATCCCGGCAAAGGGGTACTCCGCCGTCACCCCCGGGAACAATGCCCCGTTCTTCGCCATCCACGTAAGCAGCAATAGCGGAGAGGGCATTACGAGGATGCTGGCCGGAAAACTGTACGAGGACGAGTACCTTCACTATGAAGGCCGCCCGGTTGACAATTACGGGCTGCCCAGATTCAGCGAGGCCTCGTTCAAGGCGGCATATCCTTTCGGACAGGTCCTGCTCTCCGACCCGGACCTCCCGGTCAAGGTCACCGTCAAGGGATTCAATCCCCTCATCCCCGCATCGACAGACGACAGCAGCCTGCCGGTCGCAGTCCTGTCATATGCTGTCACCAACACATCCTCCAGCCCCCTGAGCGTGTCTGTCTGCGGATCCATACGCAACTTCATAGGGAAAGACGGTCATCTGTACGATATCAACTGGAAGGGAGACCAGGTATATAAAGGGGCGAAAAAGAACAGGAATGAATTCCGGAGTTCAGACGGACTCTCCGGCATATATTTCTTCTCCGAGGGGGTTGACCGCGACGACACTGCATGGGGGAACATGTCCCTTACCACGGCAGGATCCGGAAAGATATCCTACAGGACTTCCAGCGTCAAGGACAGTTGGAACAATGCCATACTGAACTTCTGGGACGACTTCTCGGATGACGGGATGCTGACCGAGCTGCCGCCTTCCGGAGAAGATGACCCGATGGCTTCCCTGGCCGTCACCAAAGAGTTGGCTCCCGGAGAGACCGGCAGCTTCACATTCTATCTCACATGGAACTTCCCCAACCGGAAAGCCTGGTCGAAAACAGTGGTCGGCAACTGGTACAGCCAGAAGTATCCCGACTCATGGGAGGCTGCCCGCCAGATAGTTCCGAGGATTCCCGCCCTGGAAGCAGCCACCCTTCTCTTTGTCAATTCCTTCCTGTCTTCGACTTATCCTGACGAAGTCAAGGAGGCAGCCTTGTTCAACCTCAACGTCCTCCGCAGCCAGACAGTCTTCCGCCTTCCGGACGGCCACATGATGGGCTGGGAAGGGATCTTCGACAGGTTCGGTTCATGCCAGGGCAGCTGCACGCATGTCTGGAACTACGAAACGGCCACCGCGTTCCTGTTCGGCGACCTGGCCAGGAGCATGAGGGATGTGGAATTCAATTACGCCCTCAAGGAGAACGGCCTGATGAACTTCAGGGCCGCCCTGCCCCTCTCGGAAGCATCCAAGGGAAACAGCCCCGCCGCGGACGGGCAGTTGGGATGCATCATGAAGATCTACAGGGAATGGCAGCTTTCGGGAGACATGGACTTCCTCCGGTCAAACTGGGAAAAGGTCAAACTTGCGCTCTCATATGCCTGGGTCGAAAGAGGATGGGATGCCAACCGCGACGGAGTCATGGAGGGCTCACAGCACAACACCATGGACGTCAATTATTTCGGCCCGAATCCGCAGATGCAGTTCTGGTATCTTGGTGCCCTGAAGGCAGCCAGCGCAATGGCAGTGAGTATGAAAGACAAGGCATTTGCCAGGGAATGCGACAGGATTTTCGCCTCGGGCTCCGCATGGACTGACGCCAATCTTTTCAACGGTGAATACTACGAGCACCGTATCACTGATCCACAGACCTTCGGATTCCTTCCTGAGGACGCAGCCACAGTCCCTGATTTCCAGCTTGGGAAAGGCTGCCTGGTGGACCAGCTGGTCGGACAGTACATGGCACACATCTGCGGCCTCGGTTACCTTGCCGACGAGGAAAAGATACGCACGACGCTACGCAGCATAATGAAATACAACTTCGTAGAAGACATTCACGGACATTTCAACAACATGCGGTCATATGTCTTCGACGGAGAATCCGCCCTGCTGATGGCATCCTGGCCCAAAGGCCGGCTCAAGGTGCCGTTCCCATATTTCGCTGAAGCAATGACCGGTTTCGAATACACCGCAGCGGTCGGGATGATCTACGAGGGACGGACGGAGGATGCATTCAAGTGCATCAGGGCCATCAGGGACCGCTTTGACGGACGGAAACGCAATCCGTTCAGCGAGCCGGAATGCGGGCACCACTATGCCAGGTCGATGGCCAGCTGGTCGGCTGTCCCGGCCCTGGCCGGATTCCACTACTCAGCCGTGGACCGCTCCATTGAATTCACATCAAGGCCTGGCCGCTATTTCTGGAGCAACGGCAGCGCCTGGGGAATGTGCACAGTCTCGGATAAGGGCATAACCCTGGAAGTCCTGAAAGGAGCCCTTGTGCTGGACACCATAAAGGCAGGAGACAAGATAATCCGCAGGAAAGGCCTGAGGATCAACGAGGGAGAATCATTTAACGCCTCTATTTGACGAAGACGTAGAGTACGGCTGCATCAGTCATGAAGACACGCGCCTCGACTATGTCCGAGGGAGCTTCACCGACGGGGACGGTCTCGCCTCCGCTCTCGCAGGAAATGCTTATGGCTGAGCCTGTATTCTTGAAGAGGACCCTCATCGCCTTCTCTCCATCCTTGGAGCCGATGTAAAGGTACCTGGTATCCCCGCTCTGGATCCCGCTCATGTCCATCACATAGTTGCACTCCGGCTGGTGGACTCCGGAGACCACATATGCCTCTCCGGGTGTCTCAGGGAACAGGGCGTCGTCTTTCTGGACGAGTTTCGATGAACCGAACGCCGGGTACATGTTCGAGTTCTTGATCAGCACTTCGCCCTTGAGGTTGATCTCGGAGAGTTTGATGTCATATGCGAACATGTTGTTCCACGAGCTCTTGCGGATGAAATGAAGGTCGGTCGGGCCGTATTCTTCCTTGATGCTGGCAGGGATCCTCACTCCGTCACGCACTATGTCGAACTCTGTCCCCGGGTTGGTCTCCTTGGAGTAGTAAAGGTGCAGCCTGCCATATGTCCATACGCTCTCATCGGTGGACTGTCCCCTGTCGAATGCGAGGAACACGTATCTGGTGTCCAGTCCTTCGGGGAACGGAGTCACATTGTTCCATCCCCTGAACCCGCCGTCAGTGATGTCGATGTCCAGGTCACCCACCTTCTTAAGGTCAGGAAAAGCAAAGACAGGATAGTTGTTGTGCCCGTCAGAGGCGGCATCGCCGGAGAAAACGTACCTCTTGCCTCCGACCTTGGAGCTGGTGACTCCAGTTGAATTCACATCGGTGAAATAGCTGTAATCCTTGAATCCGCCGTCGGGCCTGTCGCTGGTCTGGAGACGGAGCATGTAGGTTCCGCGGCTTCCGTCGGGGCGGCGGTTCGAGGCATATATCATGACCCACTTCCCCATGTCGCTGTCATAGAAGACCTGGGCATCTTCGTCTCCCTGAAGCGGCTTTTCATAATCCATTTCCTCGAAATTGAGCCTTGTCACTCCGAAACGGACGTCTGAATAGGATTTCTGGACCAGGATCACATGCACAGGCTTGCCGGTAAACGGGTCTGAGCCGTGCCTGGGAATGGTTATCTGCCATATGCCGCTCCCACGGTCATACATTATGTGCGCGGCAGCCCCATGCCAGAGGACGTTCTTGTAGGCGGTCAGCAGCTGGCCGGTCATCCTGATCTCGGCCGAGCCGAGGTCCAGTTCCAGGATCGCAGGCCCGCCGCCTCCGGTCCTGGTGGAGACGCTGTAATAGAGTTTGTTGTTCTCAATAAGAGGAGAACCGTCCTCATAAGTCAGTGTGCGGATGTCTGCTATCGCGGCACCGTTGGAAAGGGTCTGGAGCGCTCCCAGGATTGCCGTCTTCCCGGAGCTGATGACTCCGCTTCCCCAATAGACCGAATTCTCCTTGAACCATGGTGCATCGGTTTGAAGCTTAGCCTTTCCGGCCATTACGTAATTGCCGGCATTAGAGGTAAGGAGTGTTGCGTAAAGTACTGCTAAAACAGTCAGGAGAGTTCTCTTCATGATTAAAATAAATGTGGTTCTCAACGTGCTAAGATAAGGAAAATCCGGATTAATTGCTATCTTTATCAGACATAGTTAAAACACTCACGCGATGAAACGAACCTGGCTTTGCCTGATCCTTTGCTGCCTGGGGGCCATGAGCGGCTTTGCCCAAAAGCACACGACCTTCGAGATGCGCTACTTCTCCAAAGACGCGAAAGCAAATGGAGAGACTGATTTACACGGGGACACAGAGACCATGAGTCTCGAAGAACGAGTCAGTGCACTTGGGAAATATGCCGGCTACGCAGCCCGTTTCTGGGGAGACCCGCAGCTCAACACCCCGCTCTTCAGCGACGAAGACGTCAGGGCCCGGCTCGCCTCAATCAAGGAGCAGCCCGCCACCGGCATACGCACCACCATCCGCCTGGACGGATGGAAGGCATATGGTTACAAGGAAGGCAAAGAGTCCCAGCAGGCTTCAAGATGGAAGGAATGGGAAGACCAGGGAGCTGTCATAAGCAATGGGAAACTGAACCTCGAAGGAGTCACCGTTTCCGCTGTGCCCTGCAGGATGGACTGGCGGTTCCGCCTGAAATCAACCCTGTCCGGAAACCCTGAGGGTCTGAAAATCATTTTCACAAACGGCAACAGCCCAGTCGTTTCCATCGATCCCGGCAAATACTCCCGTATTGCCCCATCCCCAGAATCAATGGAGGTCTATGCAGACCTGCCGGATCACCGCTGCTTCGTCACCCTGGACGGAAAGACAGTGGACGAAATCACCCTTGCAGATGGAGACACCCTTGTCACCGGGATGAAACTGGATGCATCCACAGGAAGGGCCTCCTTCGACTGCATCTCGCTGTTCTCCTTCGTCAGGGACAAGGACAACGCCCACACTCCATATCACTCCGAAATGCTCATCAATGAAGACTTCGAGCCTGTACCTGCGATGAGCGGATGGCAGCAGGAGGCATATGATGACTCTGCCTGGGAGACTGTCCATCTCCCGTCTCCCCTTGGAGGCCTCCAGGCGGAGGGAGAAAGCTATTATCTCCGCAAAAAGGTCAAGGTAGGCGGATTCAGCCATGCCGAGCTGCAACTCGAAACCCTGGACCCGGCAGGAGAAGTGTGGATAAACGGAGAGGTTGCCGCAGTCACTCAAGGCCGCCAGCCCAGGTCCATTGACGTGACCGGTTTCCTGGTCCCGGACCAGGAGAACACGATCGCGGTCCGCGTCAAGCCCTACCGTGCGACCCTGCGGTCAATCCATGCCCCCTCCGACCCCAACATCGGCTGGTTCCTTGGACGCGCTCAGCTGGTCCTGACCGGAGAAAGCCACATAGACCAGGTCCTGGTCCACACCAGTTCGCTGGAAGATGGAAAGGCAGTACAGCGCCATAAGATTACAATCAGCAAAGAGTCCGTATATTACGACAAGGCGAAACTCGAGATACGCTACTATCCATGGTTCCCGGAGGAAGGGGGCTGCGCAGCCTCGGTTGAACGCGAGATCGAACTATGTCCCGGAATCGACAACATATGCGACATCGACATGGAGGTAGGCTCTCCCCTGCTGTGGAGTACGGGTGACCCGAGGCTCTACAAGGTAGAAGTCATCCTGAAGGACGAAAAAGGCAATCCCATAGACGATTTCGTCACCACCACCGGAATACGCCTGACAGAGCAGATCAAAGGCACACTTTACGTCAACCACAAGCCGGAGATGCTCAACGGAGCCCAGAACTTCGGTTTCAGGGGCCCGGTAGAGAACATCTCCAAACATGTCCGCTGTGCCACCGACGAGATGGTGATGCGCGACCTGATGATGATCCAGAAGATGGATGCGAACCTGCTCAGGATCCATGTCCACGCCGAAAAGGACAAGGTGGAGGGCATAAATGACCCGCGGTTCGCGGAATATGCCGACCAGATGGGGATTTATCTCATATGGCAGACATCCGGGTGGATCCGCGAAGGAGAAGCCTCGAACGTGGATTTCGAGAACTACCCCGCCTACATGAAGCAGGTCTATAACCATCCTTCGATAGTGGTCTGGGAAGCCAGCAACCATCCCAACCGGTTCAAGAAGCACGGTCTGAACAACAGCCAGGACTTCCTGAACACCATCATCCCGACGATAGAGGGCACCGACACCAGCCGCCTGATCTCCCCCACCACGTTCTGGCAGCATATGCACCTTGCAAACTACGACGGATCAAAGGATTACCAGGGCAATGACATAACTCCAAACCCGCTGATCCGCCACAAGATGCTCACGCGCGGAAGCCAGGACGCCTATTCAGGCTACGGCCGCACCTGGACATCCCTCCGGAACATTCCCAACTCCTGGGCAAAATCATGCCTTGACGCCGGCGAGCTCTGCTATTTCAACTTCGAGCACGAGGAATCAGCCGCCCAGCCCAACTGGGAACTGGCACGGAAAGAGCCCTGGTACAAGGTCCAGTCATATGAATGGTCATATGAGAAAGGTAGCATAGGACGTTTCCTCCAGGATTCCGAATGGCGCGAGAGCCAGGCCTACCAGGCTTTCTCTGCATGGGAGTCGATGAAGCGCCAGACTATCGAAGGGGTTGACGGTTTTTCATGGTGCTCCCTGGAATCCGGGCCGAACATGTTCACCTACCAGAAGCCCCTGGTGGACCCGTTCTACGTCCCGAAACTGGCCTACCACGCCAACAGGATGGTATTCCAGAGGATGTGGGCCGGAAGCGATGACGTAGATGTGGTTTACGGTCCCACCGACATGGTGAAACCGGTCATCTTCAATCTCGGCGAGGGATGCACGGTGAACCTCACCGTAGAATTGCAGAATGAGAAAGGGAAGGTCCTGGAAAAGAAGAC
>CADCQP010000075.1 GCA_902803535.1 uncultured Bacteroidia bacterium
ACCGTCTCGCTCCGCTCGACCCCACCGTGAGCGTTTTACGCCACGGTCCCCCCTCTTACGAGCCGAGGGTGGCTACGGGTTCAGGGATATGGGAGGAAAAATATGAAGCTACTTGCTGTGGCCGGAGTGGACCAGATACTGCTCGGCGCGCCAGGTCATTGCCATGAGGATGATGCAGAGGACGCAGGCTCCCAGCAGCAGGATGAAGGTGGAACCCCAGCCCCAGTTCTGGGAAGCGTAACCCATCACCACGTTGGCCAGGATAGCCGTCCCGAGCACGTATCCCATGAATCCGGTCAGTCCGGCGGCAGTGCCGGCGGCATTCTTCGGAGCAAGGTCAAGGGCCTGCACTCCGATCAGCATCACGGGTCCGTAGATCAGGAAGCCGATCGCTATCAGGCACCATATGACCACATTCAGGTTATCCAGGTTCTGCCAATAGACCACTATCGCCACCCCTACAAGGAGCATGAACAGGATCATGGGCATGGCCCTGCGGCCCTTGAAGACGTGGTCGCTCAGCCAGCCGCAGAAAAGGGTTCCGGGGATAGCGGCGAATTCATATGCGAAATAAGCCCACCCGGCGCTCTTGATGTCGATGCCGTTCTCGGTGAGGATGGTCGGAGCCCAGTCCAGGCATCCGTAGCGCACCATGTACACGAAAGCGTTAGCGAATGCGATGTACCAGAGGAGCTTATTGGAAAGGACCGTCTTGAAAATCTGCTTCGTGGATATGGCCTGCTCATCTTTCTCGCTGTAGTTCTTCGCATAGTTCCCGCTCCACTTCTCGATCGAGGGAAGGCCGCAGCTCTGCGGCGTGTCGCGGATCAGCGCATATGCAATCAACGCAATGAGGACCGCCACCGCAGCCGGGAAAAGGAAGGTCCCGACCAGGAAGTACATCTGCTCATTCGCCCCGTAGAACCAGCTCCCGAACCACACGGCTCCATAGGCCGCCATTGGCCCGACAAGGGCACCTCCCACATTATGGGCGCAATTCCATATGCTCATCCACGTTCCGCGCTCCCGGATTGAGAACCAGTGGGTCATTACCCTTCCGCAAGGAGGCCAGCCCATTCCGTTGAACCATCCGACCAGGAAGTTGATCGCAGCCATCAAAGCTATGGCCAGACCCTTGTGGGCAGCACCTATCCACTGGATCGGGACCACCATGAAAGCCATGGAGAGCGCCGCGAGGATAAGGCCCAGGGGCAGGAAACGCCTGGCATTGCTCCTGTCAGAAACACTCGCCATGAGGAACTTCGAGAAGCCATATGCAATCGCATTCATCGAGAGCACCACTCCCAGCTCGCCCTTGTCAAAACCGAAAGGCTCGAGCAGCGGAATGGCCATCGAGAAATTCTTGCGGACGATGTAGAAACCGGCATAACCGATGAATACGCCGAGGAAAACCTGCATGCGGAGGCGCTTGTAACGCTTATCCGCTTCCGGGCCTGTCTGCTCAGGCAGGAATGATGGAGGAGTAAGGAATCCCATATGCTAACGTGTAGAAGACTGTCTTGTCACCAGGGTAGTACCTATCAGTATCTCTTCCCCCTGTGTCTCCCCTCCAAGGAGCCGGACCATGGCCCCAGCCGCAGAGCGCCCCATCTCGAACGGATGCTGGTCCACAGAACTCATCCTGGGTGACACCAGGGAGGTGAAGGTCTCGTTTGCCGTCCCGACAATGCCGAAATCCTCCGGGACCCTGAGCCCGCGTTCCAACGCACATTCGAGGGCCCCAAGGGCGGAGAAATCACCTGACGAATAGATTGCATCGCAACCTGCATCTATGGCCCTGATGGTGCTTTCGTATCCGTTCTTGCGAAGGATGGTGTTCTCGAAAACAATGCCCGGGTCAAGCGGCATGCCGGCATCGGCAAGGGCCGCGGCATATCCCTCGTAACGCCTGCGGAACAGGCTTGTATTCATGAATCCGACGAGGGCGCCTATGCGCTTGTAACCATTGTCTATCAGATGTTTCGTAGCAGTATAGGCTCCTTTGAAATCATCATTGGTTACCTTGGAACCGGGGAGACCATCGATGACCCTGTCAAACTGCACCAGTTTCACGTTCTGGCCGATGGCTTCGAGGATATGCTCTCCGGAGACGGTCTCGGCCGAATGGGATATCATGATCCCGGCGACCTGCTCTCCGGCCAGCACCTTCAAAGCGGACTTCTCATCTTCAAGACGCTCATGAGTCTGGCATATGACTACCGAATACCCGGCTTCGCTCAGGACGGATTCGGCCCCGCTGATGACGTTTCCGAAGAACTCGCGGTTGATTCGCGGCACGATGATGCCCACGATATTGGTAGTCCCCTTGCGAAGGTTGGAGGCCATGACATTGCGCTCATAGCCCATTTCACGCGCCTTCATAAGGATTGCAGCCCTGGTGCTCTCTTTTACATATGGATTACCCGAAAGTGCCCTCGACACTGTCGAAGGCGTCACTCCCAGAGCTACGGCTATATCCCTGATTGTCGTTGCAGACATCGTAAAAAACAAGTCTTGGAAACACCCTGGCTTCCAAGACAAATATAAGCATTATTTCCCGGCTCCACAAACGATTGCAGGTAAGATTTGGGGGAAGGAACCAGCGTATCGGCATATGCCTTCGCTCCAGCTTCAAAGAGGGGTCCCAGTCAGCCCGGAAATACGTCAAATCGGGTCCGAGTGGGGCCCCGAGGTCCCAGTCAGCCCAAAAATACGTCAAAACTGGCTCAACCGAGTCCTTTCTTCGGACTAGTCCTTCCGGATTCCAATCAATTACCGCTCCCTGGTCCGGTGCGGTCGCAGCTCATAAGTCGCTTCGCTCAAATCGCTGCGACCGCACCGGACCGGGGAAGCGGCCCATGGGACGGTACTATCCTGAACATCCTACTTCACCGGCTCATCCAGGGGATACTCCTTCGAAGCGTTGCCCTTGACTATGATGATGCCAGGGTGACCAAGGCTGACAGTTTTGCCTTTCACCCGGATGGAACCCGGACGATGGAAGACAGCGCATATGGTCGAGCCGTAGCGAACCGCCTGGCAGTCATCCGTATTCGATACGATCTTCACTTTCGGGGCACGGGCCCAGGAAGTCGCAAGACTCTGCGTCCCGCCGGGAAGCACCGCATATGCATATGACCCCTCTCCGCTCCTGAGGGCGCCATGGTCGATCCAGCACTTGAAGACCTTGCCGCGCACAAGAGGCCCGTCATATGTGGGCACGATCGGCTTCCACGAACCCTCCTGCACATCGGTAGTGACGGTCAGGGGCTGCTTGTCAAGGGACACATATGCCGTCCCGTTGTGCCACACCCAGCCTTTGCCCTGGCGGACTTCCCCTTTGAGGTGGTTCTGCTCCACAGCCGTGGTTACGTCATTGATCTCCGCACGGGAAGAAGTGATCCCGGCACCCAGGTTCAGCACGAAACCGGGGAAGAAGAACTGGGTCTTCATTGCGTGGAGGCCGTCCCTCTCCAGTTCCATCGTTGAAGCCATCACATCGCCATAGGCGAGGCCACCGACATGCTTGGTGTTGTTCTGCTTGCCTTCCCTGGAATCATCCATCTTGAGCGGCTGCCCATCCTCGTATGTAGTCGTCCCGGGAATCTTGCGCCAGTCCCAGATAGCCTGGATGTTGTCATACTCAGGACCTTCCCTCATTATCAAGAGCGCCCCGTCAGCAGAAAAGTTGCTGAGGGTGTTCTCGGAATTGGTCCTCTCGAACCCGATGGTCCTCTCGGAATGCATCCTGATCGAGGCATACCAGTCCTGTGAGCGGTAGATTCCGCAGTCGGAACGCGGGAAGAACTTGGCCCCTACGAGGGTATTCCCGTGCTTCTCCGGCTCCAGGTTGCTCAGGGCCAGCTGCTTGAAGAAAGAGTCGTTCAAAGCGTCGGCAAGGTTCTCCGCCACTACCGCGAAGGCATATGCCTTGCCTGGACCGCTGTCGTAGAATGGCTGGCGCCCACGGTAATTGTGGTCCATCGAACCGCGCCAGAAGGCCCAGGAGAGGCCGTTGCGCACGTAATTCTCGATAATTTTGATCTTCTCACGGGAGAACTGGTAGCTGGTGCCTTTGAAGACCCTCATCCAGAACGACACGTTGTCCGCGAAGGCGAGGCCGTAGTTGCCGAGCTGGATCTGCGGGCCATGCTGATGGAACGACCAGTCCTCCTGGATACCTTCTTCTGATGTAACCTTAATCTCATCATCGATCTCGGCTATGGCCTTGCGCACAAGCTGCTCGTCTTCCATGAACAGGCCCCTCACTATGTTGGTCCCGGCGAGCCAGACGCGGTTCTGTCCGGTCATCCCGAACTTGGCGTGGTCAAGGACAGCAAGGCATCCCTCTATCTCTTTCTGGGAGAGTTCCTTCTGAAGGATCAGCATCGTAGCGGCCATCTTGCGGGGCACTCCGATGTTGTTGTGCCACCAGTTGGGATTGATGGGATGGGTCTCTATCCACCAGCCAAGGGCCGCATGGATTATGTCATGCAATTCCTTCGACTTGTAGCCTCCGGAAGCATAAAGCCTCGCGAGGGCCTGGAGACGTCCCATATGGAGAGCCACCTTCCAACTGCCCCTGGACATGTCAGTGTAATCTATGTCCTTCCACTGCCTCTTGGATTTGTCAAAGAGGGCAACAAGTCTCTGACGTTCCTTGTCCGGCATCGCCACCTCGGTGTACAACTGCCTGATCTCACAGTTGTTCTGGATACCGTACTCAGAATATTCAAGGAATTTTTCCGCGGTCTTGTCACTGACCGACCAGTCGGAAAGTTCAACTTTAAGGAAAGCGTTCCGCACGTCCCGGAGCTCTTTGAGGGAATCGGCCCGCCCAGCGATAGACATGCACAGGATCGCTATGATTACGAGAGTCTTTTTCATTTGGCTGACAATGTTGTAACGAATGTAACAGTCTTACCCGCAGGTACGGCCGCAGAATAACCGGCAATGGTGTAGTCGGCATTTGAGGGATCCCAGGTGCGCGGAGTCCATCCGGCCGGACGGTCGGCAGACCAGGAAGCATAAACCGGCTTCACGGCCGCATCCGAGCTCTCTGCTGTCAGAAGAAGGGACTTACCGTTCCGGGTGAGGGTCTCTCCGTCGGCGGCGACTTCGACCTTGGCGGCAGTCATCATCCTCCACTGCATCTTCGCGGCCATCCTGGGCTTTGCGGTAACCTCGTCCGTAATCCGGAGGACCTTGCCGTCGATGATCTGGGCCGTCCTGTGGACGGAAGCCACCTGGTCGGCATATGCGGGGGTAAGGTCGAATTTCGCACCC
>CADCQP010000076.1 GCA_902803535.1 uncultured Bacteroidia bacterium
AAGGACATGGGTACGCCCCAAAGGCATGCCGAAGTCTGCGCCGACGTCCGCAGCGGGAAGCCCGGGAGGATGAGCCGCAGGAATCTCCGGCCGGCAGTCTTCCTTGACAGGGACGGGGTGATCAATGTGGAAAAAGGGTTCCTCTTCAGGGAAGAAGACATGGAACTCATCGAAGGGGCCGCCAAGGGCGTCGCGAGGATCAACGCTGCCGGATGGCTTGCGATAGTGGTGACGAACCAGCCTGTGATTGCCCGGGGCGACTGCACATGGGAAGAACTCGAAAGGATTGACGCCCGCATGGAAACGCTTCTGGGACAGGAGCATGCCTATGTTAACGACATCTACATATGTCCTCATCACCCCGACAGGGGATTCCCCGGAGAAAGACCTGAATACAAGATACCCTGCGATTGCCGTAAGCCCGCTCCCGGAATGCTGCTCAAAGCCGCACGGGACTGGGGTATCGACCTGTCCCGTTCCATAATGGTCGGCGACCATGACCGGGATGTCCTCGCCGGAGAAAACGCCGGAGTCATGGCTTCGGTAAAGATTCCCTCAAACGAGCCTTACGCCCTCTTGAAGGTGCTGGAGAAATATCTGTAAAAAAGATTCCTTACCCAAGGAGGGACTTGGCATTGGCTATGGCTGCAGGGGTTATGCTGGAGCCGCTGAGCATCCTTGCTATCTCCATAACCCTGTCCTCGCCGTCTATCCTGCGGATAGTGGTGGTTCCTGATTTCTCAACAAGGTAATGTGCGCTCCCCTTGGCCGCGACCTGCGGCAGATGGGTTATGGCAAAGACCTGCATGTCTTTTCCCATTGAACATATCATCGACCCCATCTTGTCTGCGGCACTTCCGGAGACCCCGGTGTCGATCTCGTCGAAAACGAGTGTCGGCATGTTGGAGTAGCGGGCCATCATAGCCTTAAGGCTCAACATGATACGTGACATCTCTCCTCCAGAGGCGCACTTTGAGACATCAACAGGTTCCTCACCCGCAGCGGAGAACCTGAACAGGACGGAATCCATTCCCGTGGAGGAACCCTCCACGACGTTGACCTGCACGTCGAACGAGGCTTTCTCCAGCTCCAGCGAATGGAGGGAATCTTCTATGGCGGCGGCGAAAGAAGGAGCCGCCCCGGACCTTGCCTCATGCAGGGAAGAGCATATGCTCTCGTACTTCTGCTTTTCCTGCTTTATTTCCTTCTCGAGTCCGTTGCACTTTTCTTCGAGCCCTTCGGTGTCCGAAATCATCCCCCCAAGAGAGTCACGCTTGGCTATAAGGGATGCTATGTCATTGCAGGAGAAGCGCTTCATCAGATCATAGAGCAGGGACAGGCGGTCCTCAACCTCCTGAAGCCTCCCCGGGGAGACATCTATCGCATCGTCCGCTGCTTCGACGCTGTCGATTATGTCAGCTATCTCTATCCTGGCAGACTCAAGCCGCTCCGGAAGCCCTTCCAGGGAAGGAACGTAAGCGATGACTTTTCCCAGCAGCCTCGAAGCCTCCTTGAGAAGAACATCCACCGGCTGTCCGGCGGAATCATCCCTCGGGCTGAGCAATGCCCCGACTCCCTGCAGGGATTCTTTGATCTCCTCTGCATTGGCCAGGCGTTTTTCCTCTGCCTCAAGTGCTTCCAGCTCTCCGTCGACCAGCGAGGCCTTCTCGAGCTGCTCATGACGGGCACTGATGTAGTCACTTTCTTCCCTCAGCCTCGCCAGGGCATTACGGCTTTCCTCGAGGGCGGACCCGAGGGCGGACAGCCGCTTCCAGGATTCCGCACACTTCTCCAGCAAATCGCCGTCGCCGGCATATCGGTCAAGCATCGCCAGCTGGAAACCCCGGTCGGAAAGTATCCTTGTCTGGTGCTGTGAGTGGACATCGACAAGTGAGGACGCTATCTGCTGCAGTACCGGCAGGGGGACGGGCGAGTCATTCACGAAAGCCCTCGAACGTGCACTGCGGTTAACTACACGGCGGATCAGGAGGTTGCCGCCGTCCCAGTCGGCATCGCACTGCTCTATCGCTTCCCTTACCGCCTGGTCATCAGTAAAGAACGACGCCTCCACCACGCAGGAAGGGGCATCCCCCCATATGGCGGACACATCAGCCTTGGCGCCTAGCACAAGGCCGAGAGCGCCAAGCAGTACTGATTTTCCGGCACCGGTCTGTCCGGTAATAATGATTAGACCCTCCGGAAAACTGATTTCCAGAGAGTCTATCAATACATAGTTCCTGACGGAAAGGGAGCGGAGCATGGTTGTTACTCCTTGGGCTGTCCCTGAGGCTTTTTCTCGTCTTCCCCTGCGAACC
>CADCQP010000077.1 GCA_902803535.1 uncultured Bacteroidia bacterium
AGGAAGAAAGGCTTGCCTTCCGCCACACAGTTCTCCATGAAGCTTACGGAGTGCCTGACGATGCTGTCAGGGAGGTCTTCATCCCTCCAGCGGGCCTTGTGGGCCCCTTTCATGTAACCTATCCTGGATATGCCGTTGACGATTGTCTGGTCATGACCTTCGGTCAGTCCCATCCGGAGCATCTCCGGATTGTCCTTTCCTGTAGGTTCTCCGGGAAAGTTCTTGACATAGCTCACATAGAGTGGATCTTCCGGATCCAGGTCCCTCACCAGTCCGTTTTCCACCCATACGCACGGGGTCCTGTCAGCGGTTGCCGCCATTATATAGGAATAATCGAATCCTAGGTCGGAAGGGTTGGGATGGATGCATGCATTCCAGTCCTGTCCCCCTGTTTCGGTCCCGAGGCCAAGATGCCATTTCCCGACTGCACCGGTAGCATACCCGGCGTCGTGGAACATGTCAGCGAGGGTGTACTGGCTGTCATGGATAATGCTTGCAGCGTCTCCCCTTGCAATTCCGGTATCGTTCCTGCGCCATGCATAACAGCCGGTAAGCAGGGAGTACCTCGAAGGAGTGCTCGTCGAGGCGCTGGCATGCATGTTCAGGAAACGGAGGCTTTCTGAGGCGAGGCTGTCCAGGTGCGGTGTCGGGACCATTGAGGACCCGTAGCAGTATATGTCGCCGTATCCTACGTCGTCAGAGAGGATAAGGAGGATATTGGGCCTGTCTTTGGAGGAAGGGAGTGATGATTGAGGGGTGTTGCTGCAGGAAGTGAGGCCGGCGGCTCCGGCGACTGAGGCTCCCGCCAGGGAAGCGGAGAGGATTTTCCATGGAGTGTGCATATGCTTGGCGGAGGATGTTTGGGTAAAGATAAGGAATTTGCGGGATTTTCTCTTTCCCCCGCAGGGATGTCAGCGGGCTGAGGCATGAACGTGGCGGGCGTGGCGTGGGCATGGGCGTGGGCGTGGCCGGTCCCCCAGAAAAACAGGGACCGGGAACGGAAGCGCCGGGGAAACGTGGCCGGTCTCGAAGATTTAAGGAGACCGGATCCAAAACCCCATGCAAAAAGAGTTGGAATCTTATTGGACTATTTCGTTCATAGTCATGTTGCCAGTGTGCCAAGTTTTTCCCACCGGCACAAGAGCATCGCTGATTATCAGGCAGTTGACTCTTCCGGTGGGAAAAAGAAAACCCACCGGCATGAATATAATGAAGCTCAGATCGCCCTCGGACACCTTTCTTATGGCGTGTAAGGCTGTTTTTAAGATGACGCGGTATTACTAACACTGTACCGGTGTGCTAAGTTTTTCCCACCGGCGCAAGGGCATCGCTGATTATCAGGCAGTTGACTCTTCCGGTGGGAAAATATTTGCACACCGGACTATTTCAGTTTCGTTTATAAAACAGGATCAAGTCCAAAACCCTATGTAAAATCTCTATGGAGGCTTTTTGTGAAGACGTCACGGCGCGAGACCGTTTTCACGGCCCGGTGGAATGGCCCTCCAGGGGCCTGCATGGCCGATTGGCGCTCCCAAGACGACTTTTAAAATCCGGGATGGGAGCAGCAATGTGCCACTAACAGTCCTGGAAGGCCGTTTTGGCGGTCCGTAATAGACGGGGCTTCCTGTTCAAACAGCCACTCCAGGCTTGTCAAGTCCATGGGCTGATCAAAACACGCCCAACTATTACCTTCGCCGTTTCATCGTGGTTACCGTCCCATTCCGTGGACCTCTAGCCGTGATTAACCCAGTTTTTCGTGTCCAACATCCAATCGGATGGACCTAGCCACATTACAATCCGGTGGGTTTTTATTTTCCCACCGGCAAAGTAAACGGCCTAATAATCAATCAGCAGCACCCTTGTGCCGGTAGAAATTTTTTGGCACACCGGCTATTTTGGCACACTGGCAAGATGACTAGGGACAGAATAGCCTAATAAGATTCCAAACCTTTTGCTCAGGGTTTTGGACTTGGTCCATAAAACATCGATAGGGATAGATGGGAGTTACACCGGGTTTTATTCTGGGCCTCCTTCTCCTCGGGATTTCGTCGGGCTAAAGCCCTCCGACATCCCTCCCCGCCTGCGGCGGGGCTTGCAAAGCGGGAACAAAAAAGCGCTTCAGAGCAAGCTCTGCGCGCTTTTTTGTTCCCGCTTTGCGGAGAAGGAGGGATTCGAACCCCCGGTACGGTTACCCGTACGCCGCATTTCGAGTGCGGTCCGTTCGTCCACTCCGGCACTTCTCCTTTACCACACTGACTTCTGAAAGAAAAGCCCCGCCCTTCGGGGCAGGGCTACTTCCAAGTGGTGACTCCGTTGGGACTCAAACCCAAAACCTTCTGATCCGTAGTCAGATGCTCTATTCAATTGAGCTACGGAGCCAATAGAATTATTCGTTCGTAGCAGCAGGTGCAGCAGCAGTCTCCTTGGGGACGAAAGCCATCTTCTTGTCCTTGATCCTGGCCTTCTTACCGGAAAGCTGACGCAGGTAGAATATCCTGGCCCTGCGGACCTTACCGACCTTGTTCAGCTCGATGGAATCGATGAAAGGTGACTGGTAGGGGAAAATCCTCTCGACACCCACGCCGCTGGCGACCCTGCGGACAGTGAAAGTCCTGGTGAAAGGAGTTGCGCCCTTTATCTGAATGACAACACCTCTGAACTTCTGGAGCCTTTCCTTGTCTCCTTCTTTGATCTTGTAGGTCACGGTTACGGTGTCACCGGCCTTGAACTGCGGATAAGACTCTGCTTTTTTGTTCTCAAAAGCCTTGTCTACTACGTTGATAAAATCCATTTGTTTCTAAATCATTTAATTGCAACGTTACGTCTTATGCCGCACCGCGCGGGAGCGTAAGAGGTTGCTCATTTGGGACTGCAAATGTAGTCATTAAAATGAAATCGACAAAGAAAATCAGAATATTTTTTTCTCTTTTTCAAAAATGGCCTTGTCATCCCGGTTGGGATTGGGAGTAAACTCTCCCTCCCCTCTCATTGAATTGAAGAGCTGCTTCTGGGAGGAACTGAGCTTGCGGGGGATCCAGACCAGGATCTTCACGTACATGTCGCCCCGGCCTGAGCCGTATCCTGAAACGGCCGGCAGGCCCTTTCCGCGCAGCTTGACAACTGTCCCGGACTGGGTTCCCGGGTCCAGCTTGACCTTATAGTTCCCGTCCAGGCATGGGACTGATATCTCGCCACCGAGCATAGCATCCATAACGGAAACCACCTGGGTATAGAAGAGGTTCTGCCCGTCCCTGACAAGGTTGGCATGAGGTATTTCCTCTATTACTACAAAGAGGTCTCCGCTTATGCCTCCGTGCTGTCCGGCATGGCCTTCACCGCGGACCGTCAGCTGCATCCCGTCCTCAACCCCGGCCGGGATCTTGACATTGACAGTCTGGCGCTTGCGGACAAGTCCGGTACCCGAGCAGCTGCGGCACGGATTGCTGATGGTCTTGCCTTCACCTCCGCACTGGGGACACGTAGTGTAGGTAACAGTACGTCCGAAGAGGCTGTTCACCGTCTGCTGGATGTTGCCGGTACCGTGGCAGCGCGGACAGGTCTTGATGTCAGAGGAATTCCTGGTCCCCTTCCCGTCACAGTCAGGACAGGGGATATTCCTCTCGATGGTAACCTGTTTTTCACATCCGGAGGCTATCTCGTCAAGAGTCAGGCGCACCCTCGTACGGATGTCCCTGCCCTTGTAAACCCGCTGGGAAGAACCGGAAGAAGAGCCGAACGGAGAACCGCCGAAACCGGCATTCCCGAATGAGAAGCCTCCGAAACCGCCGCCGAAGATATTCTTCAGAAGGTCGTCCAGGCTGCCGAATCCCCCGCTGAAATCAGGGGCGCCCTGGCCGTCAACGCCTGCAAAACCGAACTGGTCATACTTGGCTTTCTTGTCCGGGTCACTGAGAATTGAATATGCCTCAGAAGCTTCCTTGAACTTCTCCTCCGCAGTCTTTTTCTCCGCGTCGGTTCCGCCCACCCACCTGTCAGGATGCCATTTCATGGCAGCCTTGCGATAGGCGGCTTTTATGTCATCAGCGCTGGCATTCCTGTCAATGCCCAGCGCCTCGTAGTAATCTCTTTTACCTGCAGCCATAACTAGCTCCTATAATCTGATTAAGCTCCGACTACGACCTTGGCATAGCGGAGGATCTTGCCGTTGAGCATGTACCCGTTCTGGATAACGTCAACGACCTTTCCCTTCTGTCCCTCATCTTCAACCGGGAACTGGGTGACAGCCTCATGGAAATCCGTATCGAACTTCTCTCCCTTTGCCTTGATTACCTCCAGCCCCCTGGTCTTGAGGTAGCCTGAAAGTTTTTCGTAAATAAGCTTTGTACCCTCCTTGGCAGCCTCATCCTGAGATGTTTCCAGGATTGCCATGGCTCTCTCGCAATCATCCAGGACAGGCAGCAGGCCCTTGATGGTGTCTGCGGCCGCCGTGCTTACAAGAGAAAGCCTTTCCTCTGAGGAACGCCGCCTGAAATTCTCGAACTCCGCCATCAGGCGTATATATGAATCCTTCTCCTTAGCAAGTTTGTCGCCGAGCTCTGCTGCGCCCTTCTCAAGTTCCTCCACCTTCGCCTCCAATTCCTGGATCCTGCCATCTGCCTTCACCTGGTTATCAGCGTTCTGTTCGCCCTGCTGGGGAGCAGCAGCCTTCTTTGATTCTTTCTTCTGTGACATATTTCCTATATTTGTAACATATGCATATGCATCAAATTGCCTGCCAGCTTCCCTCTCTGACACTTTGTCAGTCGTCCATTAGATAGTTTTAGCACACTATTTGATAATACAGCATATGTCATATTATAAAAGACAGAAAAAAATGAAAAAGTTAACAGTCCTTTTCCTGATCTTCGCTGCAGCAATCTGCAGTCTGGAAGGTTGCGCATCAATGAGGATGACATCAGCCGAGAAAGCAGCTAAGGCAGAAAAGATAGCATCACAAGTCCGTGACAGCCTGTCCAGCTGGTCTTTCACCATAGAAGCAGACCGCATGTACCCCGGACGTGGCGCAGCCAGGTCCATTTCTTCCGGCTATCAGGTGACCGTCAGGGACTATGATTTCAACTCTCACCTTCCCTATTTCGGAGAGGCATGGAGGGTTCCCTACGACGGCGGACATGGCCTGACATTCAAATCCAAGATCATCGACCGTTCCATGACCCAGGTCAGCCCGGACAGCTATGAAATAAAAATCGCCCTCAGGGACTCTGAAGACGATTATCTTTACACCATTACCGTCTTTGACAACGGGAATGCCAATATCCTGGTCAACTGCCGCAACAGGGAGAGCATACGCTTCTCCGGCAACATTAAGCTGCCATACGACTAGTTCTCGTCAGCTATCTCGAAAAACTTGTCCTGGTTGCTCTTGAGCACGACGGGAGGAAGTTTTTTCGCAAGATCAAGTTTTATCACAGTAACGAATTCTCCTGCAGGGCGTTGCGGCAGTTCAACTGTCGTAACGCCTTTGCTTGAACGCACCTTGAGGGGCTTTCCGCTGTCGTACATGCTTGCGCTCTTTGCACGGTAAGGGCTCTGAAGTTTCAGCAGTCCGTCAGAAGGCCAGTCATATACGCACAGGTACAATGACGTAGTCTTTCCCTCATCCTTGCGGATGCATTCTCCCCACTGGGGATACAAGCCACTGCGCTGGGTACCATAGATTATCTCTCCGTGGGTCTTGAGCCACTCGCCAACACCTTTGAGACAATCCTTTGCGGGATCAGGGACGATTCCCATCGGGTCCGGCCCCACATTAAGGAGAAGATTGCCACCCCTGGCCGCGCACATAATAAGAGTTCGGATGACATCGTCCGTGCTCTTCCAGTTGCTCTCCCAGCTCTTGAAGCCCCATGAAGACCCGATGTTCATACAGGTCTCCCAATAGACTCCCTCCACATCCTCAGGCTTGGGCACCTTGCCTTCAGGGGTCTTGTAGTCACCGGCGAAATTAGGCCTCTTGAGGCGGTCATTGGTGATGATATGCGGATAGTCTTTCAGGAGGTCCATCATTTCCTGCGCACACTCATCGGTCATCCTGGTAGGAGTGTCAAACCAAAGGATGGCCAGCTGGTCACCGTAACGGGTAAGGAGTTCACGGACCTGCGGAAGGGACACCTGATGGAAATACTCATCGAATGAACGTTCAAGCTGGATCGGGTCCCATGCTCCATGGTTGGCCTGGGTGTATGCATCAACAGAAGCAGAATCCGGGTTGGCCCATCCTTCATTCATTACCTTGCGGGCGGTGGATCCGCCTGGATTGTTCCAGTCCTGGGCATGAGAATAATACAGGCCGAGTTTCATGCCATGCTTCTTGCAGGCTTTGGCGAGCTCATCAACCACGTCCCTGTCGAACTGGGTGTAATCTACTATGTTGAAATTGCTTGCATCGCTTTTGAACATTGCGAAGCCATCATGATGCTTGCTGGTAAGGACGACATATTTCATCCCGGCATCCTTGGCCATGAGCACGAGGTCCTCCGCATTGAAATCAACCGGATTGAAGGTCGTAGCCTTGGCCCGGTACTCCCTGACGGGGATCTTGCAGCGGTTCATGATCCACTCTGCCCCGCCCCTTCTCTGGCGATAGCCATTATAAACTCCGCCATAAAGGCAGTATGGTCCCCAGTGCACGAAGAGTCCGAACTTGGCCTCATTCCACCATTCCATCTTTTCTGTGGTGGAAAGTTCTCCCGAAGGAAGCGCGGCAGACGCCGGAGAAGGTGCATATGCACTTAACGCAAGCCAGAGAGCGGCAGCGATAACAATAAATCTTTTCATGACAATTAATTCTGGTATATGCTAGTCCTGCAAATATACTCTTTTAACTTCATTTTTGTAAATTTGCAACCATATGGAGACTGTCATCAAGATCATAGAGATATTCGCATTCGCCACCGGCATTGCCTACGTCATCCTGGAAATCCTGCAACTTAACTTCATGTGGATCATAGGCATAGCTACCGGCCTTGCTTGCGCCTTCTCTTTCGGGGTCCAGCACATATGGGGCCAGATGGGCCTCAACATCTACTACGTGGCAATCTCAATAATCGGACTGGTCAGATGGCGCAGGGATGCAGCCGCGCTGGAAGCCCCGAAGGGTTCCACCGAGGGAACAATACACCTTAATCACCTGAAACTCAAGACCATCCTGACAAGCATCCTGATCCTTGCCGTGGGCTCGACTGTCCTGATCTGGCTCCTTAAGATGCTGGGCGACTCAGAATCAGCCTTAGATGCGGTGGTTGTTGTCATGAGCGCGATAGGCACATGGTGGCTGGCGGAATCCTACCCGCAACAATGGTTCATATGGCTGATAGCGGACTCTGCGCTCGCAGCCATGTGCATACATTCTGGAATGTGGTGGATGTCAGGGCTTTATCTGGCTTATGCCCTGTCCTCTGTCTATGGATGGTTCCACTGGAAGCGCAACGGGCGCTACGTGGATTCCTAGTCTTCGGCCTTGAATTCTTCCTTGCCTACACCGCACACCGGGCACACCCAGTCAGCGGGGAGGTCTTCGAATGCAGTTCCGGGAGCTATTCCATTGTCAGGATCTCCGGCTGCGGGATCATATTCGTAGCCGCATACCTCGCAAACGTATTTCTTCATATCAGTCTGTTTTTTTTATCATCGGGACCAAGATAGCAAAATTTTTTCTCATTTTTTTTGCGATTTATCAAAAGATGCATATCTTTGCAATCCCAAACCGGAAACTACGGTTTCCCAAAGGGAGGACAACGCTTCGTTAGCTCAGTTGGTAGAGCATGGCACTCTTAATGCCGGGGTCTAGGGTTCGAGCCCCTAACGAAGCACACCAAGAGGATGACCGACGTCATCCTCTTTTTGGTATCCCTTTTAACAACCCGCCATGGGCCGAATCAGGAACTGAATTTGAAGGATGAATGCATATGTTATCTTAATCACTGTCTGCGCCTACCTCTTGTTCATGTTCGTCATCGCGTGGGTTGCAGGGTCCAAAAGTGACAATTCCGCCTTTTTCAATGGTTCCAGGAAATCGAAATGGTACATCGCGGCCCTGGCCATGATCGGGGCGCCGATGTCCGGGGTGACGTTCGTTTCGGTGCCTGGAATGGTTTCCTCGAGCGGTTTCGGCTACTTGCAGATGTGCCTCGGCTTCATTGCAGGCTACCTGGTGATATCCTATGTCCTGATACCGCTCTTCTATCGGCTGGACGTGGTCTCGATCTACCAATATCTGGAAAAGCGCTTCGGTGCAGCGTCTTACAAGACAGGGGCCTGGTTCTTCTTCATCTCCAAGATCCTCGGGGCATCCGTGCGGTTCTTCCTCGTCTGCCTGACCCTCCAGATGCTGGTCTTCACCCCACTCGGGCTGCCTTTTTTCCTGAACGTTTTCATATCGGTCCTGATCGTATTCGCATACACATTCACCGGCGGCGTCAAGACGGTTATCTGGACGGATTCCTTCAGGACCGTCTGCATGATCCTGGCGGCTGTGCTCGGAATCGTATTCATATCCAAGAACATGGGCTTGGATTTCGGCGGGCTCGCAGCTTCGGTCAAGGGCAGTGAAATGTCCCGGATATTCTTCTTCGACGACGTCAAGGGAACCCAGTATTTCTGGAAGCAGTTCCTCGGAGGCCTGTTCACCGCCGTGGCCATGACCGGCCTCGACCAAGACATGATGCAGAGACCACTGAGCTGCAAAGACCCCCGTGACAGCCGCAAGAACATGATCACCAGCAGTGTCATGCAGGTCTTTGTGGTGTTCTTATTCCTCTGCCTCGGCGTGCTGCTCTACCAGTTCGCGTCAGCCAACGGGATAGGCGAAACGGGTGACAGGTTATTCGCAGCCGTCGCGACCTCGGGCCTGTTGCCTGGCATAGTCGGGATACTGTTCATCATAGGCCTTGTCGCAAGTGCCTACGGGGCTGGGGGATCGGCCCTTACCTCCCTGACCACCTCCTTCACCGTGGACATTCTGGGCGGCATGAAAAAGGACGAGGCCAGCCTGACAAGGGTGCGCAAACTGGTTCACGTCGGGATGGCGGTCCTGATGGCCATAGTCATCATCGTGTTCGAGAGACTGTCTGACACAAGCGCCATAAACGCAGTCTACACCCTGGCCAGTTACACCTACGGGCCGATCCTGGGCATGTTCGTATTCGGACTGGCCTGCAAGAAAAAGGTCCGGGACAGCCTGGTCCCCCTTGTCGCAATCCTCGCCCCGCTCCTTTGCCTTCTCCTCCAGCTCAATGCCGACAGGTGGTTCGGCGGCTACAAGTTCAGTTATGAGATCCTTCTGCTGAATGCGGCATTCGTCATCACCGGCCTTTGCTGCCTCATAAGAAAAGACTGACTGCTATGGAAAAAAGAACATCAGAACAGCCGTCAAGGTACGACAACCTTGACAAGATGACAACCTTAGAGCTGTTGAGGGCGATTAACGCCGAAGACCGTACTGTCCCCGAGATTGTGGCCGGAGCTATTCCCCGGATAGAGGAACTGGTTGAAGGGATAGTGGAAAGGGTTTCCCGTGGAGGGAGGGTCTTCTACCTGGGTGCCGGCACCAGCGGACGTTTGGGAATTGTCGATGCATCCGAAATCCGTCCAACGTACGGGGTCGACAATCTGTTCATCGGCATGATGGCCGGTGGCGATGACGCCATCAGGTCTGCCGCCGAAGGTGCCGAAGATTCCAGGACCGGAGGGTGGAAGGACATGCAGGCATTCTCGCCCAACGAAAACGACGTTTTGATCGGCATAGCCGCTTCCGGTACCACGCCCTATGTCGTCGGTGCCGTAGAAGAAGCCCGCAGACACAGACTGCTTACAGGCTGCATCACCTGTAATGACAACTCACCTCTGGCCGCCGCTTCTGAGATTCCTGTCGAAGTGGTGGTCGGGCCTGAGTTCGTGACCGGAAGCACGAGGATGAAGGCTGGAACAGCCGAAAAGCTGGTCCTGAACATGATTTCTACAGCGTCTATGATCCGCCTCGGCCATGTCAAGGGCAACAAGATGGTTGACATGCAGCTCACCAACACCAAACTCATGGACCGCGGCACCAGGATGATCATGGACGAAACCGGAATCAAAGACTATGACTACGCCCATTCCCTTCTCCTGGCACATGGCTCGGTCCGGGCGGCCATAACATCCTTCCAGTCTTGCCCAACGGACAGTTCACATCCTACTCAGCCATGAGCTTGCGGTACTTCACCCTCTTGGGCTCTTCCTGCCCAAGACGCGCAAGTTTGTTCTGCTCATACTCCGAATAGGATCCCTCGAAATAATAGACATTCGAGTCTCCCTCGAACGCCAGGATATGGGTGCATATGCGGTCGAGGAACCAACGGTCGTGGCTGATTATCACGGCGCATCCCGCGAAATCGTCCAGGGCGTCCTCGAGGGCACGCAGGGTATTGACGTCTATGTCGTTGGTCGGCTCGTCCAGGAGCAGGACATTCCCCTCTTCCTTCAGGGCAAGGGCCAGCTGGAGACGGTTCCTCTCACCGCCTGAAAGCGCGGCGCAGAGTTTCTGCTGGTCGGCGCCCGAGAAATTGAACCTGGAGAGATAGGCCCTGGCGTTGATGTCCTTTCCTCCCATGCGGATAACCTCATTGCCTCCGGAAATCACTTCATATATGCTCTTTTCGGGATCGATGCTGGTGTGCTGCTGATCGACATATGCCAGTTTCACCGTCTCGCCGACATCAAAGGTACCGGCATCCGGTTTCTCGAGTCCCATGATGAGCCTGAAGAGAGTGGTCTTGCCGGCTCCGTTCGGACCGATAACCCCGACTATGCCGTTGGGGGGGAGCACGAAGTTCAGGTCATCGAACAGCAGTTTGTCCCCGAAAGCCTTCCTTACATGCTGCGCTTCAATCACCTTGTTGCCTAACCTGGGACCGTTCGGGATGAAGATTTCCAGCTTCTCCTCCTTCTCCTTCACGCTCTCATCCAGAAGGCGGTTATAGCTGTTCAGACGGGCCTTACCCTTGGCCTGGCGGGCCTTGGGAGCCATATGTATCCATTCAAGCTCCCTCTGAAGGGTCTTGCGGCGCTTGCTCTCAACCTTCTCCTCAAGGGCAAGCCTCTGTGACTTCTGTTCGAGCCAGCTGCTGTAGTTCCCCTTCCAGGGGATTCCCTCTCCCCTGTCCAGTTCCAGGATCCAGCCGGCCACATGGTCCAGGAAGTAGCGGTCGTGGGTCACAGCTATGACAGTACCCTCGTACTGCTGGAGATGCTGTTCAAGCCAGTCGATGGACTCGGCATCCAGATGGTTGGTAGGCTCGTCGAGAAGCAGGACATCCGGCTTCTGGAGAAGCAGGCGGCACAGGGCGACGCGGCGGCGCTCACCTCCGCTCAGATGGGCGGCGAGCTGGTCATCAGGAGGACAACGCAGGGCATCCATGGCCCTTTCCAGCTTGGAATCCAGGTTCCATGCATCAGTAGCATCTATCTTGTCCTGGAGCTCTGCCTGGCGCGCGAACAGCTTGTCCATCTTGTCGACATCCTCGTAGTACTCGGGAAGGCCGAACTTCGCGTTTATCTCTTCATATTCCTTAAGGGTGTCCACTATATCCTGGACTCCCTCCTGGACGATTTCCCTGACAGTCTTTTCCGGATCCAGGTATGGATCCTGCTCCAGGTAGCCGACAGAGTAGCCCGGCGCGAAGATGACCTGCCCCTGGTACTGGGTGTCAATCCCGGCGATTATCTTCATCAGGGTGGACTTCCCGGCCCCGTTCAGGCCGATGATGCCGATCTTGGCCCCGTAGAAGAATGAAAGGTAGATGTTCTTGAGCAGCTGCTTGTTATTCTGCTGGACGGTCTTGCTTACGCCGACCATCGAGAATATGATTTTATTGTCCGCGTCCATATGTTTATATTATTGATTATCGTTCTGCCGAGTCGATCCAGATCGTCACCGGCCCGTCATTGAGAAGTTCCACTTTCATGTCCGCCCCGAAAATCCCCCTGCCTACCTCACGGCCTAGTGCAAGCGAAAGCGAGTCACAGAATTGTCCGTACAGCGGCTCTGAGACTTCAGCAGGAGCCGCGGCTATGTAGGATGGCCTGTTGCCTTTCCTGCATGAGGCCATCAGGGTGAACTGGCTCACTGAAAGTATTTCCCCTCCAGCCTGCAGCACAGAGAGGTTCATAACCCCTTCTTCATCCGGGAAAATCCTGAGATTCACTATCTTGCGGCAAAGATAGCCGATATCTTCCTGCGTATCGTCTGCCTTGATTCCGACAAGGACCAGAAGGCCCCTGCCAATGGACGAAATCCGCTTTCCGTCAACAGTTACCGACGCACGGGTCACACGCTGTATCAATGCACGCATATGCTCTGGTGTCTTTTTCCACAAATTTAAACAATTCCACAATATGATAAAAATTGCTATTTTAGCATAAATAAAAAAACATATGAAGAACCTGCTACCGGACGACTGCCTTAAGCTTGGATTCGGCCTCATGAGACTGCCCCGTACCACGGGAGGCAATGCCGTGGGGCCCATTGACATTGAACAGACCAAGAAGATGGTCGATGACTTCATCGCCGCAGGCGGAAGGTATTTTGACACCGCATATGTCTATGAAGGGTCTGAGGAGGCCGCGCGGGAAGCCCTGGTTTCCCGCTATCCGCGCGAAAGCTTCTTCCTTGCGACCAAGCTGAATGCAGGTGCCTGGGCGGCAAAGTCCGAAGAAGATGCGAAAGCCCAGTTCCGGAAAAGCCTTGAGCGGACAGGTGCAGGTTATTTCGACTTCTACCTGCTTCACAGCCTCGATGCCATGAAACTCCCCCGCTATGATTCATTCGGAATCTGGGACTTCGTCAAAGGACTCAAGGAGCAGGGTCTGGTCAGGCACTGGGGATTCTCCTTCCACAGCAAGCCGGAGCTCCTGGACAGGATCCTCACGGAACATCCTGACACTGAATTCGTACAGCTGCAAGTCAATTACGCCGACTGGGGAGACACCGGTGTAATGGCCAGGGAGAACTATGAAGTCTGTGTCAGGCACGATGTCCCGGTCGTGGTGATGGAACCCGTCAAGGGAGGAGTCCTGGCGGAGCCTCCGGCAAAAGTCGCCGAACTTTTCAAGGCAGCCGATCCCGAAGCCTCCTTCCCCTCATGGGCGATCCGTTTCGCGGCTTCCCTGCCACAGGTAATGGTGGTCCTCAGCGGGATGTCATCACCGGAACAGATGGCAGACAACCTGTCCTACATGAAGGATTTCAAGCCCCTCTCCCCGAGTGAGGAGACTACGATAGAAAAAGTCCGCGAAACCCTGCTTTCGATTGACAGCATAGGATGTACCGGATGCCACTACTGTACTCCGGGATGTCCTGTCAACATGCATATCCCCGAGATATTCTCAGTCATGAACGTGTACAAGATGTACGGGGACATGGAGAGGGCGCGTGCAGATTACAGCTGGCGCCCGGGAGGCCCCAAGGCCAGTTCATGCATCCAGTGCGGACAGTGCGAGGACGCCTGCCCGCAACATCTTCCTATCGTCTCCCTGCTGGAAGAAGCAGTTGAAAAACTGGAGTAACCACCTGGGCTAAAGCTTGATACGATGGAACTTTTCTGGGGACTGGTCATTCCTTTCATCGGCACCACGCTGGGTGCGGCGATGGTATTCCTGATGCATAAAGACATGCCTTCCTCTCTTGAGAAGCTTCTGGCCGGGTTCGCGGCAGGAGTAATGATTGCCGCGTCGGTCTGGTCCCTGCTCATCCCTTCCCTGGAAATGAGCTCCGGGAGCCGCATCCCATGGATGCCCGCATGTACAGGATTCCTCGCCGGAATGGGTTTCCTGCTCATCCTGGACAGCCTGATCCCCCACCTTCATCTTGAATCCACACAGCCAGAAGGGCTCAGCTCATCTTTCAAGAAAACGACCATGCTGGTGCTGGCCGTGACGCTCCACAACATTCCCGAAGGGATGGCAGTGGGCATAACCCTGGCAGGAGCCCTGAACGGGAGCGGTTCCCTGACCATTGCCGGGGCGATGGCGCTGTCCGTCGGTATCGCAATCCAGAATTTTCCTGAAGGAGCCATCGTCGCCATGCCGCTTGAGACGGCCGGGCATTCCAAGAAAAAGTCCTTCCTCCTGGGCACCCTTTCAGGTGCCGTAGAACCGGTTGCAGGATTGATTACCGTTCTGCTTACCAGCCTTGTAATCAACATCATGCCCCACCTTCTGGCCTTCGCTGCAGGTGCAATGATCTACGTCGTAGTCGAAGAACTTATCCCCGAATCCCAATCCGGGATGCACAGCAATGTCGCCACTATCGGCGTTGCAGTCGGATTCGCCCTCATGATGGTCCTTGACGTGGCACTTGGATGATTAATGGAATTAACTGGATATGAAAAGGATTGAGGTTGTTGCAGCAGTGATCCGGAACAAAGAGGGGCAGATTTTCGCCACCCAGAGAGGATACGGGGATTTCAAGGACATGTGGGAATTCCCCGGCGGGAAGATGGAGCCTGGCGAAAGCCCGGGAGAGGCCCTTGTCAGGGAAATCCGCGAAGAACTTGACACATTGATCGAGGTCGGAGAACTGATAGACACAGTGGAGTTCGACTATCCGGCATTTCACCTTACGCTTCACTGCTTCTGGTGTACGGTCATCTCAGGCAGGCTCCTCCTGAAAGAACACGAAGCTGCAAGATGGCTGGACCCGGATAACCTGTCAGACGTCGAATGGCTCCCGGCAGATAAATCGATTCTGAAAAAAATTGTATCTTTGACAAACCAAAACAAGGCATAATCAAACCACAACACTAATGAAACGCTTTCTGACAATCATCGCATGCGCAGCTATGCTGCTGGTTTCCTGCACCAAGAACACAGATGGGATCAAGATGGTAATCATTGGCTTCGACGGCCTGGGAGCACAGTACCTGGACAGCCTGGACATGCCGAATCTCCGCTCTGCAATGGAGAGAGGCAGCTGGACGCTGCACAAACGTTCCGTCCTTCCGTCCGCCAGTGCAATCAACTGGTCTTCAACCTTCAACGGGCAGCCAACCGAGATCCACGGTTACACCCGCTGGAACTCCCAGTCTCCTGACATGCCTGTTCCATTCCTGAACGAACACGGAGTGCCTGAAACCCTTTTCAACCTCTACCGCAAGGCACATCCCGACGCAGTAATAAGCAGCACATTTGACTGGAACGGAATCAAATTCGTGATTGACAGCACAGCCTTCAACAAACTGACATATGCCCGTCCCGCAGGCGGAGTCGATCCCGATTACAACGCGGACTGCGCCGTCGACATGATAAAGTCCATGAGCCCGGACCTCTGCCTCTGCTACTTCGATGCTCCCGACGACAAGGGCCACGCTTTTGGCTGGGGCAGCCCGGAATACAAGGCAAGGGCACATCAGGTTGATGCCAGCATCGCCAAGATCGAGCAGGCGGTGAAAGACGCCGGCTACTATGACAAGGCCGTCTTCGTATTCACTTCTGACCACGGCGGCATCAACAAAGGACACGGTGGCACCACGATCCAGGAACTGGAGGCTCCGTTCATCGTCTGGGGCAAAGGCATCCGCAAAGGAGAGATCAAGGAATTCATGATGCAGTACGACGCTGCTGCCACGATGGCCAAGATCCTCGGGCTTGAAATCCCCAGCTACTGGCGCGGCCGTCCGGTTAACGTCCAGCAGTAAAATCACCATCGCAAATAAAAAAGAGGCTGCCCGCAATGGGTAGCCTCTTGTCTTTCCGTGACCCGTTCGGGGCTCGAACCCGAGACCCCAACATTAAAAGTGTTGTGCTCTACCGACTGAGCTAACGGATCAGAAAGGGATTGCAAAGG